>JAKAXT010000055.1 GCA_021816425.1 Pseudomonadota bacterium
TCACGGTGACGCGGCGGGCGTGGTGCCGGCCCTCGATCGGCTCCACGATGTGGCGCCCGTGAGCCTCGCGGTGTCCTTGCACGCCCCCGATGACGCGCTGCGGGATACGCTCGTGCCTTTGAACAAGAAGTACAACATCGCCGCGCTGCTCGAGGCGTGCCGGCGCTATGTGGCGAAGGACGCTCGCCGCCGCGTGACCTTCGAGTACGCGATGCTCGCGGGCGTGAACGATGCCCCCGAGCAGGCCCGTGCCCTGGCGCGCCTGTTGCGCACGGTGCCGGCGAAAGTCAATCTCATACCCTTCAACCCCTTCCCGGGGACGCGCTTCGAGCGCTCGCCGGACGACGCGATCGATCGCTTCCGCGACATCCTGCTTGCCGCAGGCCTGGTCACGGTCACGCGCCGCACGCGCGGCGACAGCATACGCGCCGCCTGCGGGCAGTTGGCGGGCGTGGTGAAGGAGCGGACCCGTCGCGTGGTGCCCATTCATGCGTCCTAGTCTCATCGTGGTTCTTCTGGGGACTTTGGTCCTCGCGGGCTGCGCGAGCGCCCCGCGGCTGTCGCCGCAGGGCCGCAAGCTGGTCCAGTTGCGCACGGCCCTCGGCGTCGGATACATGCGCCAGGGACAGCTCGGGCTGGCCCGCAACGAACTCGCGCACGCCCTGGCGCTCGATCCGACCAGCGCCGCGGCCAATAACGCCATGGCCATCGTGGAGGAGCGTCTGCGCGAGCCCGTGAAGGCGGAGCGCTATTTCCGGCGGGGGATCTCCCATCACCCGCACGACGGCAGCCTGCAGAACAACTACGGGGCCTTCCTCTGCGATACGGGTCAGGTCGCGCGGGGCCTCAAGCACTTCCGGGCCGCGCTCCATTCACCGCTCTATGCGACGCCGCAGCTTGCCGACCTCAATATGGCCGTGTGCCTCCTGAAGGTCCCGAACAGGAAGGGCGCCATTCATTACTTCCATCGCGCCCAGGCGCTGGCCCCGGAGCTCGCGGCGCCCTATTACTATTTGGCGCGTCTGCGCTATGAACGGCATCGCTACGCGCAGGCCAAGGGCGATCTCGCCCAGTACCTGCAGCGCACCCGTAGCGCGCGCGCCTTGTTCCTCGGCGTGCGCATCGGCCGAGCCTTGGGGGATGCTCGGTTTACACACTATTGCGCCACCCGATTGCTCGAGGGTTTTCCGCAAAGCGCGCAGGCGCGCACGGTCGTCGAGTGGCAGCGTGAGGGTCGTTTGCTTGGACGCTGAGGAGCCGACGAACGCAGGAGCCGGCGTCAACCCGGGCGAGCGGCTGCGCGCGGCGCGGGAGCGCGCGGGGTGGACGGTGGAGCAGGTCGCCCTGCGGCTGCGGCTCTCGCCCAGTCAGGTAAGGGCGCTCGAGACCGGCCGGCGCGCGGATCTGCCGCCGGCGGCCTATGTGCGGGGCTATCTGCGCAGTTATGCGCAGCTGCTCGGTCTGGATCCCCAGGAGTTCGCCAAGGCGCGGGCCTCCGAAGAGGGGGGTACGCCCCCTCCGGTCCTGCCGACCCGGGTCGTGGAGGAGCGCAAGGGCGGCATGGGCATGGTGCTCTATGGTCTGCTTCTTGCCGGCGTCGTCGTGGGCGTCGTGTCGTGGCACGAGCGCGGGCGCTCGCAGGCGACCATCCCGTCCTCGCAGGCGGCGCCGGCGCAGGTCACGGGGATCCTGCCACCGCGCCTGACGAGTCTCGCTGCCACCGGCACGCGCCACGGCAACATGCGCACCTTCCCGCTTGCAGTCGCCGGGGGACAGGCGCGCCCCTTCCTGCCCCCGCTGCAAGAAAGTGTGCCGAGCCCACTTCCTGGCAAGCCCCATCGCTCGCAGGAAAAACCCGCGCCCAAGATCGTTCGCAGCCGCAGGCCCGTGCCCCGCCACGTGGCTCCGGCAGGGCAGGTCGTCGCGCGCGCCACGCAGGCGGCCACGCCGGCACCCTCTTTACCAAAGCCTCCGCCGCCCAGCCATCGTCCCCGCGCGCCGGTCGTGACGGCGACGGTGGCTCCGCCGTCCAGCCATCGTCCCCGCGCGCCGGTCGTGACGGCGACGGTGGCTCCGCCGTCCGCGGCTGTACCCAATCCCGGAGGATTGGTAAGCTTGCCGCAGGACCACACCTATGTCGGGCTGCGTATCCGCGCGAATGACGGCGCAGTCGAGGTGACTGTGCGCGACGCGCGCGGTGTGAGGCTCGTGGCGGGGCGGATCGCCGCGGGCCGGGCGGTGCATGTCGTGGGCCGCGCCCCGTTTCGCCTGACTCTGAGCCAGAGCCAAGGCGTTGCCGTCAGCATCGGGGGCCGCGCGGTCACGTTACCGAGCGCCCACGCCGGACAGAATGTGCGGGTCACAGTCGACCCATAAGCGGGATCACAAATTTATGCACGAGACGACCGAGATTAAGCGCCGCAAGAGCCGTATGATCCATGTGGGTCGCGTGGCGGTCGGCGGCGACGCCCCGATCAGCGTACAGAGCATGACCAATACCGAGACCTGCGACGTCGCGGCGACCGTGGCGCAGATCCAGCGGCTCGCGGCCGCCGGCGCCGACATCGTGCGGGTATCGATCCCAACCATGGATGCCGCGCAGGCGTTCGCCGAGATCCGCAAGGCCGTGGACGTGCCGCTCGTGACGGACATCCACTTCGACTATCGCATCGCCCTTGAGGTGGCGAAGCTCGGCGCCGATTGCCTGCGCATCAACCCCGGGAACATCGGCCGCGAGGATCGCGTGCGCCAGGTGGTGGAGGCGGCGCGCGATCGAGGGATCTGCATCCGCATAGGCGTGAACGCGGGCTCGCTCGAGAAGGATCTCCAGAAAAAGTACGGCGAGCCCAACGCCGACGCGCTCGTCGAATCGGCGCTCCGACACATGGAGATCCTGGAGCGGCTGAACTTCCGTGACTACAAGGTGAGCCTCAAGGCCTCCAATATCGCGATGGCGGTGGCCGCCTACCGCAAGATCGCGACCCTGACCGAGCAGCCCCTGCACCTCGGCATCACCGAGGCGGGCGCCTTGCGCGGCGGCACGGTGAAATCCGCGATCGGCATAGGCATGCTGCTTGCCGATGGGATAGGCGATACGCTCCGGATCTCTCTGGCCGCCGATCCCGTGGAAGAGGTGAAGGTCGGGTTCGAGATCCTGAAGAGCCTGAAGCTGCGCAAGAAGGGCGTGAACCTCATCGCCTGCCCTTCGTGCTCGCGTCAGGAGTTCGACGTCATCGGGACCGTGAATGCCCTGGAGGCGCGACTCGAAGACGTCCAGGAATCGATCGACGTGGCGGTCATAGGCTGCGTGGTCAACGGACCGGGTGAGGCCAAGGAGGTGCAGGTGGGACTCGCCGGGGGGTCGCCCAACCTGCTCTACAAGGATGGCAAGCCGCACAGCAAAGTCACCAACGAAGAACTGGTCGATACCCTCGAGCGGGCGGTGCGCGAGGAGCTGAAGCGCCGCGCGGCCGCCCCGCCCGTGATCCCGATCAAGGCCTTGTCTTGAGGTGGCGTTGAATCGGCAGATCGCCGGGGTACGCGGCGTAGCCGCCTTGCTGCCCGCGGATTGCGCGCGTTGGGCGGCGGTCGAGGACCGCTTGCGGGCGCTCATGGAGGCCTACGGCTTTCGCGAGATCCGCCTGCCAATCATCGAGCGCACCGAGCTCTATGGGCGCGCGGTGGGCGAGGTCACCGACATCGTCGAGAAGGAGATGTACACCTTCCTCGACCGCAACGGCGACAGCCTGAGCCTGCGGCCCGAGGGTACCGCCGGCTGCGTGCGCGCCGGCATCGAGGCCGGCCTCTTCCATAACCAGACGCAGCGCCTCTGGTATCAGGGCGCCATGTTTCGCCACGAGCGTCCCCAGAAGGGGCGCTACCGCCAGTTCCATCAGTGGGGCGTCGAGGTCTACGGCATGGCCGGGGCGGCCATCGAAGCGGAGCTGATCGCGTTGGGGGCGCGGATACTGCGGGAACTTGGCGTGAAGGCGCGGCTGCTCGTCAATTCGCTCGGAACGCCGGCATGCCGGGAACGCTATCGCGACGCGCTGGTGGAGCACCTCGTGGCGCATCGCGATCGCCTCGACGAAGACAGTGTGCGGCGGCTTGAACGCAACCCCCTGCGGGTCTTGGACAGCAAGAACCCGGCGATGAAGGATGTCCTCGACGCGGCGCCCATGATCGCCGATCATTGGAGCGCCGAATCGCGCGAGCACTTCGCGAGCCTTAAAGACCATCTGAGCGCGCTTGGCGTGGCCTTCGAGGTGGCGCCACGGCTCGTGCGCGGGCTTGATTACTATACGCATACGGTCTTCGAGTGGGCGGCCGACGAGACCCTGGCGCAGGCCACCATCGCCGCCGGCGGACGCTACGATGGCCTGGTGGCGGAGCTCGGAGGCGCGGCGACCACGGCGGTCGGTTTCGCGATCGGCATGGAGCGCCTGATGGGGCTCGTCACGCGTCTGCCGCAGGCGGCGGGGCTCGACGTGTACGTGATGACGCCCGCCGCCCTCCAGGGCCGGGCGCTCGGCCTCGCCGAGGCCTTGCGCGACCGGGGCGTGCGCGTCGAGACCCATCTGGCGGCGGCGAGCCCGAAGAGTCAGGGCAAGCGCGCGCGCGAAAGCGGCGCGCGCTGCATAGTCGAGGCGGTGGATGAGGAAGGCGTGGCGATCCTGGGGACGGGCGCCATAGAAAGCGGCACGGTGAGCTGGGCGCAGGCCGCGGCGCGTATTTCAGAGATTCTGGGGGCGGAAGCGAAGATCCATGACCAATGACCTGACCGACGGCGAATGGGGCGACATCAAGGAGTTTTTTCAGAAGTACGGGCGCACGATGCTCTATGGCGCGCTGGCCGCGGTCCTCGTGATCGGGGGCTTCTTCTATTATCGGCACTATCGCACGCAGCAGAAGATCCTGGCGGCGGCGCTCTTCGAAGAGGTCTTGAACGCGACAAGTCAGATGCGCTACGGGCTTGCCACGGCGGCCGGCCAAAGGCTCGAGCGCGGCTTCTCGGAGACGCCGTATGCCGGGCAGGGGGCGCTCGTCTTGGCGCGTCTCGACTATCAGAAAAACAAGTTATCGGCGGCTACGGCCAATCTCGAGTTTGCCGCGCACAAGGCGACCCAGTGGAGCGTGCGCACGACGGCGCGGCTGCGTCTTGGCGCCTTGCTCCTGGCGGAAGGCCATCCGCGCCAGGCGTGGAGCTACGCGCATATTGCAAAACCCTACGGCTTCGCGGGCATGGCCTTGGGTCTGCAGGCCGAGATCCTGGCGCGCGAGGGACATAAGAAGCAGGCGCTCGCGGCCTTCACGAAGGCCTTGAAGATCGCCCCGAAGAAATCGTCCTTGACGAGCCTGTGGCGCCGCGAGCGGGCGCAATTGCAGGCCGCGTCATGAGGCGCGCCCTTGGCATCCTCCTCGCGGCGGGTCTTCTCGGCGGCTGCGGCCTGTTCAGCAGCGACAAGAACGTGGCGCCGCCGGCGAAGCTGAAGCCCCTGCACGCGAGTCTCGAGGTCAAGCGGCTCTGGTCGCGCGACACGGGCAACGGCAGTGGCGGCTATGATCTCGTCCTGCGGCCGGCGCAAACCGGCCAAGCCATAGTCGTGGCCAACGAGAACGGCACGGTCGCCGCCTATCGCATGCGCAATGGCCACAGGATCTGGCGGCGCCGCCTGAAGGCGCGGATCACAGCCGGCGCGGGCGCGGGCCAGGGGCTCGTCGTGGTCGGGACGCGGCGCGGACGGGTGCTTGCGCTCGACGCGAAGACCGGCAAGCCGCTATGGGGCGCCCAGGCGCCGAGCGAGATCCTGGCGGCCCCCGTGGTGGGGCCCACCGGTGTCTACGTCGCCTCGCTCGATGGCCATGTGACGGCGTTCGGGCTTGCGCACGGCCGCAAGCTTTGGATGGCGGCCCATGCCCATCCCGCGTTGACGCTCTTCCTCACGGCGCGGCCGGCCTTGACGCCGGGCCTGCTCTACGAGGGTTACGCCAATGGCGAGGTGGTGGCCTTGCGCACCAGCGACGGCCGCCGTCTCTGGACCAGTGCCGTGGCCGAGCCGCGCGGCGGGGACGCGGTGCAGCGGCTGGTGGATCTCGGCCACCCCCTGTACGCGCAGAATATCCTCTATGTGAACGGCTATCACGGGGCGGTGGCGGCTTTGGCGGCGCACTCCGGGCGCATCCTCTGGGGCCGGCCGCTGTCTTCGTATCGCACCATGGCCTTGGGCGGTCAGTCCTTGTATGTGGTCAGGGCGCACAGCGAGGTCACGGCGCTCGCGAACGCAAGCGGCGGCACCATCTGGACGCAGAAGGCGTTTCTAAACCGCAGGCTCGGGAGCCCGGCGCTTGCCGGTCCCGCGGTCGTCATGGGGGATCTGGCGGGCTATACCCAATGGCTCTCGCGGCGCACCGGCAAGCCCATGGCGCGGGTGCGCGTGGGCGAAGGGGCGATACGCGCGGCGCCGCTCGTGAGTCGGGTCGGGGGCCGTAAGGGCCCGCCTACCGTCTTTGTGCTTACGACCACAGGCAGGCTCGCGGCGCTCGCGTTCAGACCCGCCCGGTCATGAAACCGGTCGTGGTCCTTGTCGGACGGCCCAACGTCGGCAAGTCCACGCTCTTCAACGCGCTCACGCGCTCGCGCCAGGCGCTGGTCGCCGATCTGCCGGGGCTCACCCGCGACCGGCAGTACGGCGAGGGCCGCGTGGGCGGCCGTCCCTATCTCGTGGTGGACACGGGCGGCATCGTGAGCGAGCACGATCCCCTGACGGCGCTGGTCGCGACCCAGACGCGGCTTGCGCTCGCCGAGGCCGATGCCGTCATCTGTGTGGTCGATGGCCGCGAGGGTCCGAATCCCGACGACTTTCTCATCGCAAACCAGATCCGCGCCCTGAACCGGCGACTCTGTCTTGCCGTCAACAAGACCGAAGGGATGGACGCGGACCTCGCGGTCGCCGAGTTCCACGCCCTGGGTCTCGGGCGCCCCCACGCGATCGCTGCGACCCATAACCGCGGGCTCGATGAGCTCATGCAGGCGGCCCTCCAGGGCTTCCCGCCGGAGAGCCCGGAGGCGCCCGCGGGCGCGGGCATGCGCATCGCGCTCGCCGGACGCCCCAACGTCGGTAAGAGCACGCTGGCCAACGCCCTGCTGGGCGAGGAGCGCGTGGTGGTGTCCGATCTGCCGGGCACGACGCGTGACAGCATCCATATCCCATTTTCGCGCAACGGCAAGGATTATGTCCTGATCGACACGGCCGGCGTGCGTCGCCGAAGCCACATCACAGATCCGCTCGAGCGGCATAGCGTCGCCAAGACCTTGCAGGCCGTCGACGAGGCGCAGGTGGTGTTGCTCGTATTCGATGCGCGCGAGGAGGTGAGCGAACAGGACGTAACGCTCGCAGGGCACATCCTGGCGCAGGGACGCTCGCTCGTGCTTGTCGTCAACAAGTGGGAAGGGCTGGACGCGGCGCGCCGCGACTGGATCCGCCGTGAGTTGGCGCGGCGGCTCCCGTTTTTGTCGTTTGCGCGCCCCCACTTCGTCTCGGCGCTCGAGGGGCTGCACATCGGGCCCCTGTTTCCGGCCATGGAGCGCGCCTATCGCTCCGGCGGCCGCACCCTCCCGACCCCCGAATTGAACCGCGTCCTGAAAGAGGCGATCGCAGGCACGCCGCCGCCCATGGTGCGCGGCCGGCGGATCAAGCCGAAGTTCGTCCATCAAGGCGGGAAATACCCGCCGCGCGTGATCGTGCATGGCAATCTCGTGTCGGAAACGCCGGACGCCTGGCGGCGCTATCTCGCGCAGCGCGTGCGCGAGCATTTTCGGCTCGAGGGCACCCCCGTGGAGGTCGAGTTCCGCGAAGGGGACAACCCGTTCGCGGGCCGCGCCCAGAAGGCCCCGACGGCGCGCGAGGAGGCCAAGCGGCGGCGTCTGAAGCGTTTCCGCAAGACCCACTACGGCTGAGCGGTCTTGACCTCGACTACGAGTTCCCCTTGGGCGAGCCGTATGCGCAGAATCTCGCCCGGGCGATGGGCCGTGGCGTCCCGCGCCACCTGCCCCCGCGCATCCGTCACGATCGCATAGCCGCGGCTCAGGACGGCGGGCGGCCCGACCAGGGCGAGCGCGCGATCGAGAAGCGCCAGACGTTCGCCCCGGACCCTCAAGGCTTCATTCATGGCGCGGCGCAGACGGTCCCTCAGGAGTTCATGGCGCGCCGCAAGCCGCTCCCGCATGGCCTCCGGCGGGTGCGCGCGCAACCGTTCGCCAAGTGACGCCAGGCGCCGTTCGCGCCCGCGAAGGGCCGCGCGCATGCCGCCTGCCAGGCGTTCCGGAAGGGAGGCGAGGCGTATCCTGTAGGCATGCAGGCGGGCGGTCGGTGAGCGCCGCTCGAGCCTTTGCGTGAGCACCATATGCCGCGCGCGCAGCCGCGCCGGATAGGAGGGCAGCGCCAGGATGAGGCGCCGCGCGAGCCCCGCCACGGCCGCTCGCTTCTCGGGGAGGCCGCGCACGGGTAGCAGGATGAGCCGGCGCTTCAGGTCGTCGAAGCGCTGGATGCGCTCGCGCAGCAGGCGGTCGATCAGGCGAACGAGCCGCGCGTGGGCGTCCCGGTGGCGCGTGCGCCAGAGGGCCTGATCGGGGCTCAGGAGCTCGGCGGCGGCCGTGGGGGTCGGGGCCCGCACGTCCGCGACCCAGTCGGCGATGGTCGTGTCGGTCTCGTGGCCGACCCCGGTCACGACCGGAAGCTCGGACCGGAACAGCGCGCGCGCCACCACTTCCTCGTTGAAGCACCAGAGATCCTCGAGCGAGCCGCCGCCGCGGGCGAGCAACAGGACATCGCATTCGCGGCGCTCGTTGGCGAGATCGAGCATGCGCGCGATGGCCGTGGCGGCATCCCGGCCCTGGACCGGCACCGGGTAGAGCAGCACCGCGATGGCCGGGAAGCGGCGTTTCAGGGTCGTCACGATGTCGTGCCAGACGGCGCCGTCGGGCGAGGTGACGACGCCTATGCGGCGTACCCGGCTTGGCAGGGGTTTCTTGTGGCGGGGATCGAAGAGCCCCTCGGCGTCGAGCGCGCGCTTCAAGGCCTCGAAGGCCCGGCGTAGCGCCCCCTCGCCCGCATCCTCCATCTGTTCGACGATGAGCTGGAAGTCGCCGCGCCCCTCATAGAGGCTCACGCGGCCGCCCACCAGCACTTGCATGCCGTCTGTGACCGGGCAGCAGAGACGCCGGGCGCCGCGGAACAGGGCGCAACGCACCTGGGCGCCGGCATCCTTCAAGGTGAAGTAGACGTGGCCCGACGAGGGTTGGGACAGATTCCCGATCTCGCCTTCCACCCATACGCGTCCGATCCGCCCCTCGAGAAGCCCGCGGACCTCCTGGTTCAGCCGCGATACGGTGTAGACGGGGAGGCCTTCTCGGTAGGGCAGGGTGGCTTCGGTTTCCATCCTGAAACCATACCCTGAAAGCCCCGGGCGCGAAACCCGGGGCGCCTTCGCTCAGTTGGGGTAGTAGGGCTTGGCGTGGAGGTTCGCGGCAGCCTGCTTCTCGGCGGTGCGACACTGCAGGATGACCTTGTTCGCGGTCGCGATGGCCTGGGCATAATGGCCCTGCGCGTCGGCCTTGCGGGCGACGGCGAGCAGATGCGGGGTGGCGAGCCAGAGGGCGCCATGGGCGCGCGCCTGCTTGACGGCAAGGCTTGCCTGCTTGACGCGCGCGGCGGCGACCGTGCTCTGCTGGGCATGGTGGGCCGCCATATGCGCGCATCCTCCGAGCGCAAACGCGCACGCGGTCACAAGGGCCATCTTTTTCATCGCTTGCTCCTCTTTTAATTGGTATGACCTTAGTGTATAGATGTTCGGGCCCAAAACACAAAGCCGCCCGCGCCGGACGGCCGATCGACCGAGCCGTTTACGCCTGCCCGGGCTTTCCGTATAATGCGGCATGCGTATCGTCCAAGAAGCCCTGACATTCGATGATGTCCTCCTGCTGCCGGATCATTCGCAGGTTCTGCCCCGCGACGTCGATCTGAAGGCCAAGCTCTCGCGCAATATCCGGCTCAATATCCCCCTACTGTCGGCCGCCATGGATACCGTGACCGAGGCGCGCGCGGCGATCTGTCTCGCCCAGGAGGGCGGGCTTGGGGTGATCCACAAGAATCTGACCGCCGCGCGCCAGGCCGACGAAGTCCGGCGTGTGAAGAAATTCGAGAGCGGGGTCATAAGCGACCCCGTGACCGCAAGCCCGGACATGACGGTACGCGCGGTCCTTGGGCTCATGCGCACGCATCACGTCTCCGGCGTGCCCGTCATACGCGACGGGCAGCTGGTCGGCATCGTCACGAGCCGCGATCTGCGCTTCGAGACGCGCAACGACGAGCTGATCGCGCGCATCATGACCCCCAAGGAGCGCCTAGTCACGGTGCGCGAGGGGGCGTCGCGCGACGAGATCCAGGCGCTCTTGCACAAGCACCGCATCGAAAAGGTGCTGGTGGTCGATGACGGGTTCCGCTTGAAGGGGCTCGTGACCGTGAAGGACATCCAGAAGGCGACCGAGAAGCCCTTGGCCGTGAAGGACGGCAAGGGGCGGCTGCGGGTCGGGGCCGCGGTCGGCGTGGGCGCCGGGACCGAGGAGCGCGTCGAGCGGCTCCTCGAGGCCGAAGTCGACGTGCTGGTGGTCGACACCGCCCATGGCCACTCCCAGGGGGTCCTGGAGCGGGTCCGCTGGATCAAGAAGCATTATCCGCATGCCGAGGTCATAGGCGGCAATATCGCGACCGGCGACGCGGCCCGCGCGCTCGTGGACGCCGGGGTCGACGCGGTCAAGGTCGGCATAGGGCCGGGGTCGATCTGCACCACGCGCATCGTGGCCGGTGTCGGCGTCCCGCAGATCACCGCCATCGACAACGTGGCGCAGGCCCTCGCCGGGACCGATGTCCCCTTGATCAGCGATGGCGGCATCCGTTACTCGGGCGACGTCGCCAAGGCCGTGGCGGCCGGCGCACACACCATCATGATCGGCAGCCTGTTTGCCGGGACCGACGAGGCCCCAGGCACGGTGGAACTCTATCAGGGCCGTTCCTACAAGACCTATCGCGGCATGGGCTCGCTCGGCGCCATGCAGGATGGCTCGAGCGACCGCTATTTCCAGGAAGACGGCGCCCCCGAGAAGCTGGTCCCCGAGGGGATCGAGGGCCGCGTGCCCTATCGCGGTTCGCTCGTCAGTATCGTCTATCAGCTCATAGGGGGGCTCAGGGCGAGCATGGGTTATACGGGGAGTCCCGATCTCGCGACCATGCGCGAGCGGGCGCAGTTCGTCCGCATCACGAACGCCGGCATGCGCGAGAGCCATGTGCATGACGTGACCATCACCAAAGAGCCTCCCAACTACCAACGAGGCTGACGGGATGGCGAAGCAGGGTAGGGCGCAGGCCGAGGGTCTCGAGCGGATCCTCATTCTCGATTTCGGGTCCCAATACACGCAGCTCATCGCCCGGCGGGTGCGCGAGGCCGGCGTCTACTGCGAGATCATGCCGTACGACGTCGCCGAGGACGCGATCGTAGCCTTCGGCGCCCGCGGGGTGATCCTGTCGGGCAGTCCCGAGTCGGTCAATGAACTCGACACGCCCCGCATCCCGGCGGCGGTGCTTTCCCTGGGCGTGCCGGTGCTCGGTATCTGCTACGGCATGCAGGCCCTGGCGGCCCAGCTCGGCGGGCGCGTGGGGGCCGCCACGCATCGTGAGTACGGCTATGCGCGCGTGCGCACTTTGGGCCATTCGGCGCTGCTTTCGGGGTTGAGCGACGCCGGGGATGGGCCCGCCGCGCTCGATGTCTGGATGAGCCACGGTGACCGCGTCGAGTCCTGCCCCGCAGGCTTCGTCGCCATCGCCGAGACCGACAACGCCCCGCTTGCGGCCATTGCCGACGAGAAGCGGCGCTATTACGGCCTGCAATTTCACCCCGAAGTCACCCACACCAAGCAGGGGCAGCGGATCATCGAGCGCTTCGTGCACGAGATCTGCGGTTGCGCGCGCGCCTGGACGGAACAGACCATCATCGACGGCATCCTGGAGGAGATCCGGGCGCAGGTGGGCGATGAGGAGGTAGTGCTCGCGCTCTCGGGCGGGGTGGACTCCTCGGTCGTGGCGGTCCTCCTGCATCAGGCGATCGGCGACCGTCTTACCTGCGTGTTCGTCGACAACGGACTCTTGCGGCTCCACGAGGGCGATCAGGTGATGGCGACCTTCGCAGACCACTTGGGGGTGCGGGTGCTGCGCGTGAACGCCGCGGCGCGTTTCCTTACGGCCTTGAAGGGCGTGGACGATCCGGAGCGCAAGCGCAAGATCATAGGCGAGACCTTCATCTCGGTGTTCGAGGAGGAGGCCTCGCGCCTGCCGGCGGTGCGCTGGCTTGCGCAGGGCACGATCTATCCCGACGTCATCGAGTCGGCGGGCGCCCAGGGCGGCAAGGCGCGGGTGATCAAGTCGCATCACAACGTAGGCGGCCTGCCCGAGCGCATGAAGTTGAAGCTCCTCGAGCCTTTACGGCTGCTCTTCAAGGACGAGGTGCGACGCATCGGGCTTAGTCTCGGGCTGCCGGCGGCCATGATACACAGGCATCCATTCCCGGGGCCCGGGCTCGGGGTGCGCATTCTGGGGGCGGTCGAGGAGCGCTACGCGGAGATCCTGAGGCGCGCCGATGCCATTTTCATCGAGGAGCTGCGCGCCTCCGGCTACTATGACAAGGTAAGCCAGGCCTTCGCGGTGTTCCTGCCGGTGCGCTCGGTGGGGGTGGTGGGCGACGGCCGCGCCTATGATTACGTCATCGCGCTGCGCGCCGTGCAGACCGTGGATTTCATGACCGCGAACTGGGCGGAACTCCCCTACGCGCTGCTCGGGCGCGTCTCGGGCCGCATCATCAACGAGGTGCGTGGCGTGAGTCGGGTGGTCTACGACGTTTCGGGCAAGCCCCCGGCCACGATCGAGTGGGAATAATCCAGGCTTGTTCGCTGGCCTTCGGTGACTATCGGAAAATCGTGTTAACGGGTTGATGACTAAAAATATATAACGCGGAACCTATCGGTAACAATGGCTGGCAGCCAGATCGAAGTGTCGGTTAATCTGACGGCAGCCAAGTGCGGTCTCACAGGATTATAATTGCTACCGTCGAGCCGTTTTGACGCATGACGGTAAAAAATTTGTACCGGGACTCTCCCAAGCGGCGGGCAAGCGCTTCCACTTGTTCGGCAAATTTCTTGGGATTCTTCAGTTCCTGCTGTCCGAGGTTGTGGAGCTTCCAGCGGATGGCCGGTAACTGGTCAAGATGGGCAAGGACCATTCGGGCTCGTTGGCCACGAGCGAGCGGGGGAAGCGGCGCTCCTGCGCGCCCAGGCCGCTTTGGAGTTCTTGCACCATGCGTTCCCGCGTCGTCAGCAGGGCGCCAGTTCCACGGGTTCCGTGGTCAACCCGATGAAGTTGCGTTCGTACTCTTGGCCAATGTCGCGCAGGGTAGGGAACGGGACCTCATGGACAGGCCGGTTGTGACTGGCCGGGGAGATGACGAAGGCAGGCCGAATGTCGATGGTGATGCCTTCGTGCGCGAAGAGCTGCATCGCGTCGAACAGGTCGCGGGGGGGGCTGCCGGTCCATGGCTGCGACCAGCTTGCCACCGTACACGTCCTCCAGCGATACCACCGGAATCTCCAGATCGGCCAGCAACACATCACGCGCTGTGGGCGTCAACGCCGCGGTACGAACCGGGAAGACAGTGCCGCGCATTACAAAATTGACGTCGATCTTGACCTCGATACCAGCGCGCCGCACCAGCAGTTTGGTTTCGGCGGTATCGGCCGAAGCGATGGCGTGCGTCTGAAATCCACGCGCTTGCAGGCGCTCGGCCGCGTGCCGGATGGCATCGCCGATGCGCGCCAGTGCCTGGTCGCGCGGCAGACTGTGATCGGGAAACACCAAGTCCAGATCGACCGAGAGGCGCGGCATGTCGCGGATGAACAAATTGATCGCGGCGCCACCCTTGAGTGCGAACGCGCCATCCGCGATGATGAGCGGGGCGACCTGGGTCAGCAGACGCGCGGTATCGAGATAGATCTGGTTCATGGTTTGAGTATCAGCAGCCCTTCCGACGAGCGGGAAACCCAGGCGCGATCGCTGCCGGTCGGCAGATGTGCGGTATCCAGCTTGGAGGCCCAAGGCAGGGCGAGTTCCCGTCCGAACTGCAAGCACAGGCGCACCGTCTTGACGCTGGTGCAGCGCTGAAGCAAATCGCGCAGTACGTCGGCGCGCAGGCCGTAGGCGCCCTCGGTGAGTTCGCGCGCTTCCTGCAGTGGCTGACGCACGCCCACTTCGCTGAGCATTTCCAGCAGCGCCCGTTCTGGTGCCGAGACCCGCGGCGCGCCGTCGCGCTTCTCGAATGGCCCGGCATGAAGCGGATCGTTCGGGGGCTCGTCGAACAGGCGCTTGCGGTGGTATTCCGCAGGGAAACGCTCGGTGAACCAGTCGGGGAGACGGGCGGTTGCCCAACCGTAAAGATGCAGAGTGGATTGCTGCGACAAATATTGCCGGACACCGTACCCGTCGAGAGCCGACTTGCCGCCAACATGCAGGCCTTCGATGGAGCGCTGCATCAGTACCAGACAGGCATGAAGATCGAGCGTATCGTTGGGGCGGCGGTACACCCCGCGCGCGCGTAGTATACGGCCAGGTCTGCGGAGACTCCCCATGCCGCCAAGTCCTCCGATGTCAGGGGAGTTCCCGGCACCCACTGCCGATAGAGTGAATTTAATTTGGTTCTTTCAGTCGTAGCCATGTTACGATATTTACCACTTTTGTAAGTGCTCGCCAAGCTTTGTTTGGATGTGTTCGTCGTAGTTGTGCTACGATATTGGCTAATAGTTCAAATAATCAGGCTTGCCGGCTTGCTGCGGCGGTCTCACCTTCGCGCCGGCGTCGCGCGATGGCATCCTGTGCGCTGGGCCCTCCGCGGGATCCAGGCGTCGGAGGGATTTTCGGGACGTCATCGTTCGGGGACTGCGGGGTGTCGACCGGATGTCGTGAAGGGGGCCTCGGCGCCTCCTCGCCCCGAACCCATGAATCGCGTGGCCCGTTCCGCGCCATCCTCACCCGATATCGGCTCGTTTGCGGGCCGCGTTCGCGTTTCGCCTTTTTCCGTGGAGAATCCAGTCGTTACGTAACGTCCCTCGCCGCCCCGTCGGGGCCCCCAAGGCGGGATGGCGGGGTGTGGCGGGGCTTGCGCTCGGGTCGGCTCTGTGGTTTCATCCCGTCCCGGTCGCTTATCTCTTGAGAGGGATGGACAGGGCGGCCGGCTGGGATGGCGGGACGCCGGGGTCTATGGGCCGTGTGGCGCGCGGGTTCATTATTGGATTATGTTAAAACTATCCAATATATTAGAATCTAATGATGCGTTTACATGTCGGCGGGCACCTAAAATAGTCTTGCGTAGCCGCAAGCTATCAACTACCATCCTGGCGTTAGCTCAGCTGTATGACACGCAGCTTAGGACAATGTGTCAATAGAGAGAT
>JAKAXT010000056.1 GCA_021816425.1 Pseudomonadota bacterium
GCGGCCATCATCGCCGCCGGCACGACCGCCATCATGCTGCTCGCGGCCCAAGGCGTGGCCCGCCACACCATGACCATAGGCGACCTCGTACTGGTCAACGCGTTTTTGATCCAGCTCTTCATGCCCCTGCACTTCCTGGGCTTCGTCTACCGCGAGATCAAGCACTCGCTTGCGGACATGGAAAGGATGTTCGCCCTGCTGGACGCGCCCGTCGATATCGCCGACGCCCCGGACGCATCCGACCTCGTCATCGCGCGCGGCGAGGTGCGATTCGAGCACGTGACCTTCTCCTACGGCGGCCAGCCGCTCCTGGACCACGTCGATTTCACGGTGGCGCCCCAGTCGACCACCGCGGTGGTGGGGCCGAGCGGATCAGGAAAATCGACACTCATGCGGCTTCTGACGCGCCTCTACGATCCGCATGGCGGCCGTATCCTGATCGACGGCCAGGACATCCGCGCGGTGACGCAACAGAGCCTGCGTCAGGCGATCGGCATCGTCCCGCAAGACCCCGTGCTCTTCAACGACAGCCTGTACGCCAACATCGCCTACGGCCGTCCGGGCGCGAGCCTGGACGAGGTCCGGGAGGCCGCCGACCTCGCCCACCTGGATCGTTTCATCGCGGGCCTCCCGGACGGTTACGAGGCCCGCGTGGGTGAACGCGGCCTGAAGCTCTCGGGCGGCGAGAAGCAGCGCGTGGCGATCGCCCGGACCCTGCTGAAGCGCCCCCGGATCCTGCTCTTCGACGAGGCCACGTCGGCCCTGGACGCCGCCTCCGAGCGGGTGGTGCAGGAGGGCCTGGCGCTGCTCGCCCACCGCCGGACGACGATCGTGGTGGCCCACAGGCTCGCCACCATACAGCACGCCGACCAGATCCTCGTCATGCGCCAGGGGCGCATCGTGGAACGCGGACGCCATCGCGAGCTCATAGCAAAGGGCGGCCTCTACGCGGAACTCTGGGCCCTGCAGCAGGAGACGCATCGGCCGCCGGAGGAGGATGCGGGTCCTGCGCTAAAGGCCTTGGGCCAGTAGAAGCCCGGCCAGGAGGATGGCGACCGACAAAAGGCCTATGGCGCGCCCGACGATGCGCGTGGCGCCGGGCTCGCCCGTGCGATGGGCGCGGGGACCGAGCACCGCGTCGTGCCACACCGTGAGCGCAAGCACCAGCACGATCATGACCACCTTCACGCCCAGGGTGATGCCGAAGGGATCCGCCCAAAAACGCGCCTGCAGGAACGTGCGGGGGCTTATGCCGAGAACCGTGAGCAGCAGGGGTCCGGTCACGATCAGCGTGCCGAGCGCCCCGTAGGCCACGGGGCGAAACGCGCGGCCGAGGGCCTCCGGGATACCGGCGCCGGGGGCGGCGCGCGCAGCCGGCACGACCGCGAACACAAAGAACAAGACACCCCCCACCCAGGCGGTGGCGGCCAGCACATGGAGCGCGATCAGCGCAAGGAACAAGGCCTCACCCATGCATGCGCTCCATCAGATACTCGCGCAGAACGATCGCGTTGTTGTGCGTCTCGTCGCGCGCCGCATAGACGAGCACGACGGCGCCTGCGCGGACTGCGGTCACGAGCACGTCGGCCGTCTCGGGATGGGCGCGCAGCTCCATGAGGTAGCGGCGGCGAAACTCCGGGAAACGGGCGGGCTCATGGCCAAACCACTGGCGCAAAGGCCGCGTGGGCGCAGCCTCCTTCGCCCAGCCGGCGAGACCCGCGGCGGCCTTCGTGAGGCCGCGCGGCCACACCCGATCGACCAGCCAGCGCGGGGGCTCGTCGCGCCCCGGCGGCACGTAGACGCGGCGCACCGCGATGTCGGGCGCATGCCCGCCCTTCACGCCGCCTGCTGCGCGATCTTCAGGGCGTCGCCGAGCGACTGGACCCCCACGGCGGTGAGCTTGCCGTCGACGACCAGTGCCGGGACGGTGCGCACGCGCAGACTCGCCACCAGGGCCCGCCCGGCGGGCTCGGCGATGTCGAGGACCTGATAGTCGATCGGCTGGCGACGCGCCACCTCGCTCCACACCTGCTCGGCCTGCGGGCAGACCGGGCACCACTTCGAAACCAGCAGCCGTACTTCCATCACTCACCTCCGGAACCCTCTCTTGGCCCCACTCTACGAGCGGCGTCCGGCGCCGCTCCTTGATGGCCATCAAGGATGACGGGGTCCAGGCTGTAGGGTAATGATAGCCGTCTGCCCGACGAGCGCCCAGGAGACGCCATGGACAACCGACTCATCGATGGTTTCACACGCCACCACCGCCGCCTCGACGACACCTTCGCAGCGGGCCGATCGGCCGCCGAGGACGGCGATTTCGCACGCGCGGTCGAGGCGTTCCGGACCTTCCGCGAGGCCATCGAGCGCCACATGGGGGCGGAGGAGACCTGGCTCTTCCCGGCCTACGAGGCCCGCCACGGATCCGACAACGCCCTGACCTCCATCCTCCGTAAGGGGCATCGCGACCTGCGCGGCTTCTTCGAGGAGATCGCCGAGGCCCTGGATCAGGCCGACGGCGACGAGGCGGTGGCGCTCATGGGCACGGTGGGCCAGATCCTCCAGCACCACGACGAGAAGGAGGAGCAGGAGTTCTACCCGGCGGCCGCCCCCCTCGTCGCGGACCCGGGCCCGGCCATCACGGCGCTCGAAGCGTAACGCCGCGGCGCGCGGCCATGGCCTGCCCCAGGGCCGCGATCTCGGAGGAATCGAGCAGGGCGCGGGCGCGCGGCAGGACCACGGTGTCCTCGACCTGCATGTGCGCGCGCATGAGGCTCACGTAGGGCTCGATCGGGAGATCGGCGGGCGTGGCCGGCAACGCCCGCAGGATGCGCTCGAGCGGCGCGTAGGCGCGCTCCAGATCCCGGTGCTCGGCCATGAGGCGCGCCATGACCGCGACCAGTGCGCGATCGCCATGGCGTTCGAGCAGGGGCGCGAGATCGCGCTCCTCGTCCTCATGGTGCCAGCGCCCGGCCTGCGCGAAGTAGCCGAAGACGCGTTCGGCCGCCACCTGCGCCTCTCGATCACCACCGTGCGCACGCACATGGACCTTCAGGCGCGCGAGCGTCGCGCAATGGCCCTCGATGCGCCCATGGCAGGCGGCCAGCAGGCCCAGAGGGTCGTCGAAGCCCGGTGCGCCCCGCTCGCCCTTCTCACCGATCCGCATAGGTCCCCCTCCGTCCGAAGCCCCGCGCCCTCAGGGCTCGGCGCAGCGCATGCACTGCACATCGTAGCGATCCAGCCAGACGCGCAAGGCCTCCATGGCCTTGGGCCCGGTCACGAGGTCGGCGAAGGCCGCCGCGGGCTCCACGGGCCGCACCTTGGCAAGCCAGGCATCCGTGTACGGACCGATATTGACGAGATGCGGGGTCTCCAGGACCGCCGTGTTCACCTCCTCCACGGTCCCCTCGAACGGGCACGGCACGCCGCCCGCCCATTTGCCGCTCTCGAGGGTCGCCACATGGCGGCCCTTGTTCAGGTGCGTACCGACCTTTTTTATGCGGATCTTCTGGACACGCCCGGCCATGGTCTGCGCGGCATCCGTGATGCCGAGCACCACGAGGCCGTCCTCATCGGGGCGTGCCCACACATAGTCGAGATCGTAGAAAAGATCGTCCGGCAGCTCGCATCCGCGGTACTCTGTCATGCCATGCTCCTCAGGGCCTCAGTCTAAGTATCGGCTCATCGCGACAACATTGACTGCCATCAAGAGCGCGCGGATCCCGCCTCGTCCCGCCATCGCGCGAGCCGCGCGCGATCCGCGATGTGGATATCGTTCCCGGCGACCGAGATGAGTCCGAGATCACGCAAGGTGGCGAGCACCCGCGAGAAGGTCTCGGCCTTGACCCCGAGCCGCGAGGCCACGACGTTCTTGTGGACCTGAATATGCACGTCCGCCGAGGCGGCGTCGGCCGGAGACTGGTCGAGCAGGTAGCCCGCGACGCGCTGTCCGGCGGTCTCCAGCGTCAAGGCCTGCACGTCGTTGATGAGCTGGTGCAGGCGCATGCTGATGCTCGCCAGCATGCGCAGCGCCATGCCGCCATTCCCCTTCAATATCCGCACGAAATCGCCGGTCGGGATCTCCACGAGCGTGGCGTCCGAGAGCGCGGCGGCATAGACCGGATAGTGGCCCCCGAGGAACACGACGGCCTCCCCGAACGTCTGCCCCGCCATCAGGATCTCGATCACCTTCTCGTCGCCCTGGGGCGAGAGCCGGTAGAGGCGCACGGAGCCTGTCACGATGAAATAAAAGGCCTCGGCCCGGTCGCCCTCGGCAAACAGGGTCTCATGGGCCTTGAGAGAGCGCCGCCTGGCATGGGCGAGCAGATGCTCGAGCTCGTCCTGGAAGAGCCCCGAAAACAGCGGCGCCTTGTGAACCGCCTTCAAATCCTCATGCATACCCGCTCCTCCTGTTAATATAACCGCCTTTATGCGCGCCGCGCCCCAGTGATCGTCCGATGGATCTTTTCGAACCCGCCGACAACAGCGGCATCCTCCCCATCACCTACTTCCACGCCCTGGCGCGCCTAGGCGGCGAAGGGCTGATCCTGATCGAGCCGGCGCAATCCTTCGTGAGCCTGGGCGCGTTCGACGATGCCGCAAGCTGCCTGGACCAGGACTACTGCCGCGCACACGGCATCCCGGTCATGCGCCGCGAGACCGGCGGCGGCATGGTGCTCCTCGGTCCGGGCCAGGTCTTCTACACCCTGGTCTTGAAACGACCTCATGCGACCGTGCCAAGCCGGGTCGACGAGGCCTACCGCTACCTCTCGCGGGCCCCGATCGCCGTCTACCGTCAATTCGGCATCACCACCCGACTGCGCCCCATCAATGATATTGTCACCGGGGAGGGGCGCAAGATAGGAGGGCAGGGGGCGGGGGACATAAACGGGTGCTTCTGCTTCGTTGGCAGCATTCTGCTCGATTTCGACACCGAACTCATGCATCGCGTGGTCAAGCTGCCGGAGGAAGACCTGCGCGCGCCGCTCAAGGCCACCCTGGACGAGGGCCTGACGTCCATCCGGGCCCACACCGCGGGGCGTCCCGAGCCTGCGGCGGTGAAGCGCGCCCTGGCCCAGGCGTTCGCGCCGCTTCTCGGGGGCCTCACGCCGCGCCCCGTGCCCGCCTGCCTCCTTGCAAAGGCGCACGAGGTGGCCCGCGAACTGAGCGATCCGCAGGTCGTGGATTCCGAGGACACCAAACCCCGGCCGCTCTTCAAGGTGCGCGAGGGGCTCTACCTCTGCCAGCGGGCGCTCGCCACACCCGCGGGCCGCATCATCGTGTCGCTCACGATCCAGGACGACCGCATAAGGGCCGCGGACATGCGCGTGGTGTCGGGGACCGCCGCATCCGTCGACCTGTCATCCCTCGTGGGCCGGGCGCTCGACCGCGCCACGCTCCTCGCGGCGCTTCCCGATCTCTCCGCCCTCGATGTCGAACGCGGACCCTTCGTCGCGGCGCTCTTGGGCGCGCCGACCTAGCCCACGAAACGCCGGGCGTTACGGAAGATCTCGAACCACGGGCCATGCTCGCCCCAGTCCGGCGGGTGCCAGGAATTGGCGACCGCGCGCACCGCCCGTTCGGGGTGAGGCATGAGGATCGTGAAGCGGCCGTCCGGAGTCGTGAGTCCGGTGATACCGCCCGTCGAGCCGTTGGGGTTGCGAGGGTAGACCTCGGTCGGACGGCCGTAGTGGTCCACGTAGCGCGCCGCCACGAGGCGGTCACGCTCCAGATCGACGCGCGCCCCGGGCGTCAACACCACGCGACCTTCGCCGTGGGCGACCGGCACCGGGAGACGGGCACCGGCCATGCCCGCAAGGAGCACGGAAGGATTGTCGGGGATCTCCACGAGCACGGTGCGCGATTCGAATTGTTCGGAACGATTGCGCATGAACGACGGCCAGGCGTGAGCCCCCGGTATGAGGGGCCGCAGATGCGCCATCATCTGGCAACCGTTGCAGACCCCGAGGGCAAAGGTATCGGGCCGCTCGAAGAAGGCCGCGAACTGGGCGCGCAGCGTCTCGTGAAACAAGATCGATTTCGCCCAACCGCCGCCCGCCCCCAGGACGTCCCCGAACGAGAAGCCGCCGCAGGCCGCAAACCCCGCGAAGGAGGCAAGATCCTCGCGGCCGGCAAGCAGGTCGCTCATGGTGACATCCACCGCCTCGAAGCCCGCCGCCATGAAGCCCGCGGCCATCTCGCGTTGACCGTTGACCCCCTGTTCGCGAAGGATGGCCACCCGGGGGGTCCCCGAGACGAGGGCCGGGGCAAGCGGCGCGTCCACGTCGAACGGCACATGGGCATGCAGGCCCGGATCGGCCGGGTCCGCCAATAGGGCGTAGGACTCGGCGGCGCTCTGCGGCTCGTCGCGCAAGGCCTGCATCCGGAACGAGGTCTCGGCCCAGAGGCGCTCATAAGCCATGCGATCGCCTTCCACGAGCACCCGCCCGCAGTGGCGCACGATGATGTCGCGCCCCGGGCGCACGGTCCCGATCCGCTTCGTGTAACGCAGCAGGCCCTTCTTCTTCAATGCCCCGAAGATCCCCTCGCGGGAGGCGGCGGGCACCTGCAATACCGCGCCCAGTTCCTCGTTGAACAAGGCCGCGACGGGATCGAGACCGAGGCCCGTGATGTCGATGTCGAGGCCGCACTTGGCGGCGAACGCCATCTCGCACAAGGTGACGAACAGGCCGCCGTCCGACCGGTCGTGATAGCTAAGAAGCAGCCCGAGCTCATTCAAGGCCTGCACGACCCCGAAAAACAGCTTGAGCAGCCGCGGGTCGTCCACATCGGGCGGCCGCCCGCCCTCGCGTCCGTAGACCTGGGCAAGCGCCGACCCGCCCAAGCGGTCCTTCCCATGACCGAAGTCGACGAGCAGCAGTTCCGTGTCGCCGTCGACCACGCACTGCGGAGTCAGGGTCTTGCGCACATCGACGACCGGGGCCACGGCGGTCACCACCAGGGAGACCGGCGCGCGCACCTCCTGGGGACCGCCATGCGCGCGCCACTGGGCGCGCATGGACAGGGAATCCTTGCCGACCGGGATGGCGATGCCGAGCGCCGGACAAAGCTGCAGGCCCACGGCCTCGACGGCGCGGTAGAGGGCGGCGTCCTCGCCTTCGCTGCCGGCACTCGCCATCCAGTTGGCCGACAGCTTCACATCCGGGAGGCGCCGGATGCGCGCCGCCGCCAGATTGGTCAGCGCCTCGCCGACCGCCATGCGCGCCGAGGCCGGGGCGTCGATCACCGCCACCGGAGCGCGCTCGCCCAGGGCCAGCGCCTCGCCCGTCATATCCCCGTAACCCGTCGCGGTCACGCCGACATCCGCCACCGGCACCTGCCACGGACCCACCGTCTGGTCGCGGCACACGAGCCCCGAGATGCTGCGGTCGCCGATCGTGACCAGAAACTCCTTGCTCGCGACCCCGGGCAGGGTCAGGACCCGGGCGATGGCGTCATGGATATCGAGAGACCGGGTCGCGAGTGCGCGCGCGGGGCGGCGCACGGACTGCACGTTGCGCTTCATGCGCGGCGGATCGCCGAGAAAGACGCTGAGCGGGAGATCGATGGGATAGGGCGCGCCGCGGTCGGCGAAATGCTGGTCGCGCACCCGCAACCGCTGTTCGGCGGTCACGCGGCCGACGAGGGCTGCGGGAGCGCGTTCGCGCTCGCAGAGTGCCATGAAAAGCGCAAGCGCGTCCTCGCGGATCGCCAGGACATAGCGCTCCTGGGCCTCGTTGCACCAGATCTGCATGGGCGACATCTGCGGCTGGCCGTTTGGGATGGCGCGCAGCTCGATGTCGGCGCCGCGGTGCGCACCATGGACCAGCTCGGGCAGCGCGTTCGAGAGGCCGCCTGCCCCGACGTCGTGGATCGAGAGGATGGGCGTGTCGTCGCCCAGGGCGATGCACGCCTCGATGACCTCCTGAGCGCGCCGCTGCATCTCCGCATTGCCACGCTGCACGGAGGCGAAATCCAGTTCCTGCTCGCCGCTGCCGCCGGCGGCGCTGGAGGCCGCCCCACCCCCAAGCCCGATCAGCAGCGCGGGACCGCCAAGAACCAGAAGGGGGGTCCCGACGGGCAGATCGCGCTTGGCCACCTGCGAGGGACGCACGGCACCCACCCCGCCTGCGAGCATGATGGGCTTGCGGTAACCGTAGACCGCCCCCGCGCTCTCGAGCTCGAAGGACCGGAAATAGCCGAGGATGACCGGCCGGCCGAACTCATTGTTGAAGGCCGCCGCCCCGACTGGGGCCTCGAGCATGATCTCGAGCGCGCTTGCGAGCCGCTCCGGTGCCCCGCGATCGACCTCCCAGGGACGCAGCGCGTCCGGCAGGCGCAGATCCGAAACCGAGAAGCCCGCGAGGCCCGCCTTGGGGTGGCCCCCCAAGCCCGTCGCGCCCTCGTCGCGGATCTCGCCCCCGGCCCCGGTGGCGGCCCCCGGATGGGGCGAGATCGCGGTCGGGTGATTGTGGGTCTCGACCTTGACCAGGATGGGCGAAGGCTCCTGGCGGGTGATGTAGCGCCGGGTCTCTGCCTCGACGAACAGGCGCGAACCGGCCGCAGCCCCCTCGACCACCGCGGCGTTATCGGCGTAGGCGCTCAGCAAGCCCTCCGGGCTCGCCTTCGCGGTCTCGCGGATCATCGCAAACAGCGACCGCTCGCAAGGCCTCCCGTCTATCGAAAATTCGGCATTGAAGATCTTGTGGCGGCAATGCTCGGAATTCGCCTGCGCGAACATCATGAGCTCGGCATCGGTCGGATTGCGCCCGAGATCGGTGAAGGCCCCCAACAGATAGCGGCGCTCCTCGTCCGAAAGCGACAGCCCCAGGGCCTGATCGGCGCGGATCAAGGCGTCGATCCCCCCGCCCAGGACATCGATCACAGTCCCCGCCGCGGGGGTCGCATCCCGCCATAGGGCCGCGCTATCGGCCGGATCGGGGAGGACCGTCTCGGTCATGCGATCATGGATGAGCGCGGCTACGCGGTCACATTCCTCGGCCGTCAGCACCCGTTCGGAGGCCAGGTGCCAAAGCACCCCGCGCTCGAGCCGGGCCACCGACTGCAGACCGCATCGCCGGGCGATGTCGGTCGCCTTGCTCGACCATTCGGAAATCGTCCCGAGCCGCGGCACCACCAGGAAGGCGTGCGCCTCCGGCGTGATCGAAAGCGGCGGCACGCCGTAATCCAGGAGCGCCGCGAGCACCTTCTCTTCCTCGGTGGAGAGCGGCCGATCGAGGCGTACGAAATGCCGGTAGCGGGCCGACACCGCGGTGACCGGCGCCACCTCCGTCAGGCGTCTTAGCAGGCGCTCCGCGCGAAACGCCGCCACGGCCGCCGGGCCGTCAAAACTCAAGGTCAGATGCGTCATCGACGTCGGCTCCGCGACCTGATACCCGGACTTGCGTCCGTCAGGGGCGCGCGCAAGGCGCCCGATCCACCACTACCGCACGCCACGCGCCTATGGCGTCGACGTCGTGGGCGCCGACGGCGGCGCGCTCCCCGCGCTCTCTCCCTGGGAATTCGCGCGCGTCCCGCTCAATCGGGGGGCGGCCTTCTTGCTCGCGGCGGACGACCGGGGAGTCGCCGCGGGCGCAAGTGCCTGCGCGGGGGCCACGGACCCCGCCGGCGGCCGGGCCTCGCGACCGGTCCCGGGCGCCTGTCGCGTCATCGTAGACGGGAGCGCGTCACCACTCGGCGCGTAGCGACTGTGATCAGGCGGGGCCGACAGGCCGGAGGGGATCTGCAAGGGCGGCAGCGGGGGCGGCACCACGTAAGCGGGCGCCTGACAGCCGCCGCCCGTCGACGCGCACCCCGAAAGGCCCGCGCCGGCCAAAATCACCACCCCTAACCATCGATACCTCATAGCTTGATCCCCGCCTGCTGTAAAGCGTCTCGAACCGCCGCCCGCTTCTGATCGGACAACGGCGTCAATGGAAGCCGCAGGCTAGGCCCGATGAGGCCCATCGCGTGCAGCGCCCACTTCACCGGAATCGGATTCGACTCCACGAATAAGGCCTGATGCAACCCCGCGAGCGCCGCGTCAATGCGCCGCGCGCCTTCGCCATCGCCCGCGAAGATCGCCTCCCACGCCTCCCTCATCGCCCGCGGCGCGACATTCGCGGTCACCGAGATCACGCCCTGGGCCCCGAGGAGCCCGAGCGCGACACCCGTCGCGTCATCACCGCCATAGAGCGCGAAATCCGGACCACACGAGGCGCGTATGGCGCGCGCCCGGTCCAGATTCCCGGTCGCCTCCTTGATGCCCGCGATGCCCGGCACTTTGGCAAGGCGCGCCACGGTCTCCGGCAGCATATCGCAGGCCGTGCGGCTCGGAACATTATAAAGGATCACGGGGAGATCGACGGATCGCGCGATCGCCGAGAAATGCTGGAACAGGCCTTCCTGCGTCGGCTTGTTGTAATAAGGGGTCACGACGAGGCAGGCCGACGCCCCCGCCTCGCCCGCCGCGCGGGAAAGCGCGATGGCCTCGGAGGTCGCGTTGGCGCCGGTACCGGCAATGACGGGCAGCCGCCCGGATACCGCCCGCACCACGTGCGCGATGACCGAGACGTGCTCGTCGACGTCCAGGGTGGACGCCTCGCCCGTCGTTCCGACCGCTACGATGCCGTGAGTCCCGGCTTGGAGATGGAAGTCGAGAAGCCTGTCTAGGGCCGCAAAATCGACAGCGCCATCGTCACGCATGGGCGTCACGATGGCGACAAGACTACCGCGAATCATAGGCCGACCCACAATAAAAGCGCGATACTACTTGCCATACCGTCCGCAAGCAAGGGAAGGGGCGCCGCCCGGCCCCGGCCGGTGGACGCGCGCGGTCTTTCGCCCATCCGCGAAGCCGCCCCAAGGCCCGATGCGGGTCCGTTCGCAGGGCCCGGCTTCGAGGGCGGGAGCCGGCGCGGCCCTAATGCGCAAGCACCTTCTGCACCACCGTCCGCAGTTCGTCGTTGCGGTACGGCTTGGCCACGGCCTCGCAGAAGCCATAGTGCTTGTAGTTGGCCATGATCGGATCGTTGGAGTAGCCGCTCGACACGATCACCTTGGCCTTCGGATCGAACTCCAGGAGCTTGCGCACGGCCTCGCGCCCGCCCATGCCTCCCGGTATCACGAGGTCCATGATCACCAGGTGATAGGGTCGATCCTCGTCGACCGCCCCCTTGTAGGCCGCGAGCGCTTCCGCCCCGTCCTTCGCGTAGCCCACCTCATAGCCGAAATGGGTGAAGAGCCGGCCCAGGACATCGCGGATGAACGACTCGTCATCCATGATCAGGATGCGCCCATGGCCGCAACGCGCGCGCCCCGCCGGGTTTGCCGCGGACGGCAGGCCCTTGTCGGAGGCCGGCAGCAGGATCCGGAACGTGGCCCCCTGGTCGACGTCGGACTCGACTGCGATGACGCCGCTATGCTTGCGAACGATGGAATAGCTGGTGGCAAGGCCGAGCCCGCTGCCTTTCTGTTTGGTGGTGAAATAGGGATCGAAGATGCGCGTCTGGTTTTCCTTGCTGATGCCCACGCCTTCGTCGGAGCACACGATCTCGGCGTAACGCCCCGGGGCCAGGCCATGTTCCTCGCCCACCGTAAGCCGCAGCTCGTTGATGGCGACGCGTATGCGCCCGCCTTCCGGCATGGCCTGCTGGGCATTCAAGACGAGATTGTGCACGACCTGGCGGATCTGCCCCTCGTCAGCCTCGACCACCACATGGGTGTTGACCGACACCTCGCAAAGGATGCTCGACCCGCGCGAGGCGAACTCGGCCGAATCCCGCACGACCAAGCCTATGTCGATCGGCCTCTTGACCGGCGCCCCGCCCTTGGAGAAGGTCAGAAGCTGCTGCGTGAGATCCTTGGCCCAGAGGGTGGCGCGCTCCGCCTCCTCGAGCCTGTCATAGACCTGCTCACCCACCGATGTATAGAGCTTGGCGAGCGATATATTGCCCATGATCGCCGTAAGGATATTGTTGAAGTCATGGGCGATCGCGCCGGCCAGGAGCCCCACCGATTCGAGCTTGCTGGCCTTTTGGCGTTCTTCCTCGAGGCGCTGCGCATCGGTCACGTCGCGAAAGACGATGGCGGTCCCCTGTAGCTGCCCCTCGACGTCACGCATCGGCATGATGCCGGTCGCGATGGCGCACTCGCGCTTGTCGCGACGGATCAATATGCCCTCGCGGTCCGGGCTCCCACGTCCCGGGCGCTCGCCGCTGCCATTGGCGCCCTCGGCCACGAAGGGCGCCTCACGCACGACGAAGACCTCCGCAAGCGGCCGCCCGACGGCCTTTTCCTGACTCCATCCCGTGAGCTGCTCGGCCGCGCGATTGATCAAAACGACGCGCCCGTCGATGTCGGTCGCGATCACGCCGTCGTCTATCGAGCGCAATGTGACCGCGAGCCGCTCCTTTTCGAGCGCAAGCGCCTCGGCGACCCGGCGCTGATCATCTATGTCGGTGGCCGCGCCGAGCCAGGCGCGCACCCGGCCCCGGGCGTCATGCTCGGGCTGGACATGGATGAGATGCCAGCGATAGCTCTGATCCCAGCCCCTCTTCAGCCTGATCTCGACGGTCAATTCGGCCCCGCCGAGCAGGGCCTCGCGCCACACCTCCCTCTTCCCCTTCAGGTCGGCCGGGTGCGCGACATCCTCCAGGGCGAGCCCGCTTACGCTCTCGCCGTCGACACGGAAGTAGGTCAGCGCCCGCTGGTTCACGTACTCGAATCGCAGATCGCGGCTTATGATCCAGACGAGCTGCGGCACGAGATCGGCGAGGTTCCGGTAACGCCGCTCGCCTCGCCGCTGCACCTCCGCCACCTGCCGCGCGCGCTCGCGGCGCTCACTCTCCTGGATGAGGCGCGCCTGCGCCTTGATCTGTCGGTTCTTGCGGAACAAATCCGCGAAGACCGCGACCTTGGAGCGCAGGATCTCGATGTCGAACGGCTTGAAAAGGTAGTCGACCGCACCGAGCGAATAGCCCTTATAGACGTACCGCTCTTCCTTGTTGATCGCCGTCACGAAGATGATGGGGATTGAGCGCGACTTGCGCCGCTTGCGGATGAGGCTTGCGGTCTCGAACCCGTCCAGACCGGGCATCTGGACGTCCAGCAGGATCACGGCAAACTCCGTCCGCAACACCTCCTTCAGCGCCTCCTCCCCGGACGGGGCCTTGATCACCTCGTACTCCGGGTCGTCCAGGGTCTCGGCAAGCGCCGTCAGGTTCTCCGGCCGATCGTCGACGACCAGGATCTTGATTTTCTCCTCGTTGTCCACGACGTACTCCTAGGACACCTCCCTGGAGGTGCCGGTCTTGAGCCAGCGATTGACCATGCGCAAAAGCGCGGCGGTATCGACAGGCTTCGTTATGTAATCCGACAAGCCCGCGGCGAGCGACTTCTCGCGGTCTCCTTTCATGGCCTTCGCGGTGAGGGCGATTATCGGAAGCTCCTTGTATCGATCGATCCGCCGGATCGCCTGAGTGGTCTCGTAGCCGTCCATGTTCGGCATCATGATGTCCATGAGCACGACGTCGACGCCGTCGCTTTCCCGGAGGAGGTCGATCGCGGCCGCGCCGCTTTCGGCGAATACCACGTTCAGCTTGTGGTTCTCGAGGACGCTCGATATGGCGAAGATGTTGCGGACATCGTCGTCGACGACGAGCACCCTCTGCCCCGAGAACGCGATGGTGGCATCATCACCCATATCCCCGTCGGCCTCCAGCGCGATGGCGTCGCCGAAATCCGCCGCCTGGTCCTGCCCGCCCGGGTCCTCGGCCTCCTGCCCCACATAGGTCTCGGGCAAAAAGAGCGTGAACTCGCTGCCCTCCCCCTCGACGCTCCGAAGATGGATCTCGCCTCCAAGGAGCCTTGAGATTTCGCGGCTTATGGTAAGCCCAAGCCCGGTGCCGCCGTACTTGCGGCTCGTGGTCGCGTCTACCTGCTGGAAGGCCTCGAAAATGAGCCGCTGCTTGTTGTCGGCGATCCCGATCCCCGTGTCGCGGACCGTGAAGGCGACCACGACCTGGGACTCGCGCAGGGTGTCGGCCTGGAACTGGGCCCGGCTGCCCCGATGGCGATACGCCTCGAGCGCGATCGTCCCGCTGTCTGTGAACTTGAAGGCGTTCGACAGCAAATTCTTCAGTACCTGCTGGAGGCGCTGACTGTCCGTGAACATCGATTGCGGGACGTCATCCGCCACCTTTATGGTGAAGATGATGTCCTTCTGCTGCGAGACCGCGCGGAAGTCCCGGACCACATAATCGATAAGCTCGGTCACCTTCGTGTCGCTTGCGACGATACCCATCTTGCCCGCCTCGACCTTGGAGAGATCGAGGATCTCGTTAATGAGGTTCAGGAGGTCGCGCCCGGACGCATAGATGGTATTGGCAAACTGCACCTGCTTGCCGTTCAGGTTGGCGTCGCGGTTCTCGGCGAGGAGCTTGGCCATGATCAAAAGGCTGTTGAGCGGGGTCCGCAGTTCGTGCGACATGTTGGCCAGGAACTCGGATTTATATTTCGAGATCATGGCGAGCTGCTCGGCCTTCTCCTCGAGCGACAGACTCGCCATCTCGACTTCCTGGTTCTTGATCTCGAGCAGCGTGGCCTTCTCCTCGAGCTCCTTGGCCTGGGCCTCGAGTTCGCCGTTGGAGTTCTGAAGCTCCTGGAGCAGCTCTTCGGTACGCATCGAGGCGCCGATGATGTTCAGCACCACGCCGATGCTCACCATGAGCTGATCGAGAAACACCCGATGGATCGAGTTGAACGACTGGAACGAGGCGAGCTCGATCACGGCCAGCACGTCGCCCTCGAACAGCACAGGCAGCACCAGGATATTGGCGGGGCCGGCGTAGCCGAGCCCCGAGGCGATGCGGATGTAGTCGTCGGGGACCGTGCCAAGAATGATGGGCTTCTTCTCGAGGGCGCACTGGCCGACGATACCTTCGCCGAATTCAAAGCTCGTGGAAACCGAGGCGCTTTTGTTGTAGGCGTAGGACGCAATCAGGTCCAGGCGGTTATCTTCGACATTGACCGTGTAAAAGGCGCCGTGCTGGGCCGACACGAGCGGGGTGAGCTCGCTCATGATGAGCCGGGAGACCGCCGACAGGTTCTTCTGGCCCTGCATCATGGCCGAGAAGCGGGCGAGATTGGTCTTGAGCCAATCCTGCTCCATGTTCTTCTCGGTGGTCTCCTTCAGGTTCTTGATCATCTGATTGATGTTGTCTTTGAGCGCGAGGACCTCGCCCTCGGCCTCGACCGTAATCGAGCGCGTCAGATCGCCCTTGGTCACGGCCGTCGACACCTCGGCGATGGCGCGCACCTGGGCGGTCAGATTGCCGGCCAACTGGTTTACGTTCTCGGTGAGGTCCTTCCAGGTGCCCGCGACCCCGGGCACCCGCGCCTGGCCGCCCAGCTTGCCCTCGATGCCCACCTCTTTGGCGACGCGCGTCACCTCGGCCGCGAACGACCGCAGCTGGTCCACCATGGTGTTGATGGTGTCTTTCAGTTCCAGGATCTCC
>JAKAXT010000057.1 GCA_021816425.1 Pseudomonadota bacterium
TTCCGATCTGAACGCTTCGCTCGGGGAACTCTACCGGCACCTCACGCCCCGAGGGGTGCGTGTACCGAACGGCTTTGCGATCACGACCGACGCCTACCGCGCCCACCTCGCGGCAGCCGGCGGTGAACAGGCCCTGCGCTCCCTGTTCGACGGGCTCGATGCCCGCAACGTCGCCGATCTGGCGCGGCGGGCGGAGGCCGCGCGCGCGCTTTTCATCCGGACGCCGTTGCCGTCCGATGTGCGCGCCGCCATCCTCGCCGCCTATGCGCGCCTGCGGGAGCAATACGGGGATGCGGTGTCCCTTGCGGTCCGCTCATCGGCCACCGCCGAGGATCTCCCCACGGCGAGCTTTGCCGGACAGCACGACAGCTATCTCGCGATCCGCGGCGAAGAGGCCCTGCTCGATGCCTCGCGGCGCTGCTTCGCGAGCCTCTTCAACGATCGCGCGATCCATTACCGGCTCGCACAGGGGCTCGGCCCTACCGATGCGGCCCTCTCGGTCGGTGTCATGAAGATGGTGCGCTCCGACCTTGCCGCCTCGGGCGTCATGTTTTCACTCGATACCGAATCGGGGTTTCGTGATGTCGTGTTCATCACCGGATCCTATGGGCTCGGCGAGACGGTGGTCCAGGGGGTCGTGGCGCCGGATGAGTTTTATGTCTTCAAGCCGACGCTCGAGGCCGGCCGGCGCGCCGTGCTGCGCCGGATGCTCGGCACGAAGGCCGTAAAGACCATCTACGCGTCCGGTGGATCCGCCGCGACGACCGAGACCGTCGATGTGGCGCGCGGCGACCGTGACCGCTTCTGCATTACGGACGACGACGTGCTCACGCTCGCCGACGTCGCCGTCGCGGTCGAACGCTATTACAGCGAAAAAGCGGGGCACGCGCAGGCCATGGATATGGAATGGGCCCTCGACGGGGAAGAAGGCGCCCTGTATCTCGTCCAGGCGCGCCCCGAGACTGTGGTCTCGCGCACCTCCGGGACGATCCTCGAGGAATATCACATGAAGGGCCAGGGCGAGGTTCTGGCGAGCGGACGCGCCGTCGGCACGCGCATCGGCGCGGGCCGCGTGCGCGTCATCCACGATCTGGAGCGGATCGGCGACTTCAGGGACGGCGAGGTGCTGGTCGCCACCGACACGAGCCCGGACTGGGAGCCCATCATGGCGCGGGCGGCGGCCATCGTCACGCGCCACGGCGGACGAACGTGTCATGCCGCCATCGTCGCACGCGAACTCGGGGTGCCCGCGGTCGTGGGCGCGGATGACGGCTTCGAGCGGCTTGCGACCGGCGCGGACGTGACCGTGTCGTGCGCGCAAGGCGAGACGGGGCGCGTATACCAGGGCCTCCTGCCTTTCGAGGTCGCACGCACGGACGTGAGCGCACTACCGCGCCCGGCGACCCAGATCATGATCAATATCGGCAACCCGGCCGCGGCCTTCGAGGTGAGCCGCCTGCCCAACGACGGCGTGGGGCTTGCGCGCATGGAATTCATCATAAGCGAGGTGATCGGTATCCACCCCATGGCCATCGCGCATCCGGAACGGGTAGCCGACCCCGAGGCCGCACGGGAGATCGCCCGGCGCACCCGCGGCTATGCGAGCCCTACGCGCTTCTTCGTGGAGCGCCTCTCCGAGGGCATCGGGACCATCGCCGCCGCCTTCTACCCCAAACCCGTGATCGTGCGTCTCTCGGACTTCAAGAGCAATGAATATGCGGCCCTGGCCGGAGGACGCGCGTTCGAGCCCGTCGAGGACAATCCCATGCTCGGGTTCCGGGGGGCGGCGCGCTACATCCATCCGCACTACGCCGACGGATTCGCGCTCGAGTGCGCGGCCTTACGGCGCGTGCGCGAGGACATGGGGCTTCAGAACGTACGCATCATGATCCCCTTCTGCCGGCGCGTGCCGGAGGCAAGGGCGGTCGTCGAGCGACTTGCCGAGCTTGGGCTTGGACGCGGGGAGAACGGTCTTGCGCTTTATCTTATGTGCGAGATACCCAATAACGTCCTGTCGATCGACGCCTTCGCGCGCGACTTCGACGGCTTCTCCATAGGCAGCAACGATCTCACCCAGCTCACCCTGGGCGTCGACCGCGACTCGGCGATCGTGGCCTCCTCCTACGACGAGCGCGACCCGGGCGTGAAGGCCATGATCCAGCTCGCCGTCGACGGCTGTCGCCGCAATGGACGCCACTCGGGACTCTGCGGCCAGGCGCCCTCCGATTATCCCGAGATCGCCGAGTTCCTGGTCGAGATCGGCATCGATTCCATGAGCCTGAACCCCGATGCCGTCCTCTCCATCACGCGCCATGTCCTGGAGATCGAAAGGCGGCTCGGCCGCCCGCCCCGGCCGACTGGCCCTTAGCCCCTGCGCGCACGCACGACCCCGATCGGGTGGCCGCTCCCGCCCTCGACGACCGGCCGCTCGCCGTCTGGCTGATCCCGCGGCCGCCGCTCCGCCTCGTCGGGTCCGGCGTGCCCGCCTGCAGCCACGGGCTCCGGGAGACCGCCCGCGGCGGCGGTCGATAGGGCCCGCGCATAGTCGGCGGCCACATTGATCGCGCGCACCTGATCCTTAAACCAGCGAGCAGGCGCCGAGCCGCCGAGCCTCCCGCTAAACGCTCCACCACGCGCGCCCCTGGTCGCTCGCAAGGCCGCGCGCCTCGATCCGGCCCGAGCGTCTCCGGCCGCAGTCGAGGAAGGACGGGGCCTTTCGGGAACCGCTCCGCGGCGCGCCCACGAACCCCGGGGCCCGGAAATCGGGGGGTACCGGGACTCCCGAGGCCCGACATGGCGGACAGAGCAGGCTTTGATATGCGCGACCGACTCGCTATCATGCGCGGCTACGCCCCGCCCGGCGGGTCACCACCTCGAGTTGGATGAGCGCATGAGAGAAGACAGCAAAGCGGCGCTTCCCTGGCTTGCCATGGCCACACTCGGTGTCGTATTCGGCGACATCGGCACAAGCCCCCTCTATACCCTGAGCGCCTGCCTGAGCGCGCTGTCGATCTCCCCCACACCCGCCCACCTGCTCGCGATCCTGTCGCTCATCCTCTGGACCCTGATCCTGATCGTGGCCGTCAAATACGCCTGGTTCGTCATGCGCGCCGACGAGCACGGCGAGGGCGGCATCATGGTCCTCACGGCGCTCGCCTCGCGGGCCACGCCCGAGGGCTCGCGCGGCCGCTGGATGATCTTCACGCTAGGGCTCCTCGGGGCCTCGCTCTTCTATGGAGATGGCGCCGTCACCCCGGCGATCTCGGTTCTGTCCGCCCTGCAGGGCATGGAGGTCGCCTCGCCCCGCTTCACGCCCTTCGTGGTTCCCCTGTCGATCGGCATCATCGTCGGTCTCTTCTGGATCCAAAGACGGGGGACCGGGACCATAAGCCGCCTGTTCGGGCCCGCCATGTTCGCCTGGTTTCTGCTCCTGTTCGCATCGGGGCTCGCATGGGTGGCAGAGGACCCCGCGGTGATGCGCGCCTTCGATCCGTGGCTCGGCCTGCGGATGTTGATCGGCCATAGCGCGGGAGGGTTCGCCATCCTGGGCGCGGTGGTCCTGGCCGTGACCGGCGCCGAGGCCTTGTATGCCGACATGGGGCACTTCGGGGCCCGCCCGATCCGCCTCGCCTGGTATTTCGTCGTGCTGCCGGCGCTCGCCTTCAACTATCTCGGCCAGGGGGCCCTGCTCATCCTCCGCCCGGCGGCGGTCAAGAACCCCTTTTTCGAGCTGTTTCCGCACTGGGCCACGATCCCCATGGTGGTGGTGTCGGGGATCGCAACCGTCATCGCCTCGCAATCGATCATCACCGGGGCCTACTCGGCGACCCGGCAAGCCTCCATGCTGGGCTATCTTCCGCGACTCACCATCCGGCACACCTCGGCGGCCGAGCGCGGCCAGATCTATCTGCCGGGGCTGAACTGGATTCTGATGATCGCCGTCATCCTGATCATCCTCGCCTTCAAGTCCTCCAACGCCCTGAGCTTCGCCTACGGCACGGCGGTAACGGGCACCATGCTCTTTACGACCATCCTCGTCTTTTTCGTGGCCCGCGAAAGCTGGCGGTGGCCTACGTGGAAGGCGGGCCTCTTCTCCGGCTTCTTCGCGCTCCTCGATGGCGTCTTTTTCAGCGCCAACATCTTCAAGTTCGTGGACGGCGGATGGGTGCCGGTCGCCATCGGCCTCGTGGTCTTCACCTTGATGTCCACATGGCGACGCGGACGCAAGCTTCTGCTGCAGGCGCTGTCACCCGCGACCCTCTCGATACCCGACTTCCTTGGCATGATGGCGGTAAGCCCGATCAACCGGGTCCCCGGGACCGCGGTCTTTCTCACCGTTCGCATCGGTGGCATCCCTCACACCCTCCTGCACAACCTTAAGCACAACAAGGTCCTGCACGAGCGCGTCATCATCCTGACGATCCAGTTCGAGACCACGCCGCGCGTGCCCCGCGCCGAGCGGACCACGATCCGCGACCACGGTGACGGGCTCTACGGCCTCACCGCGCGCTACGGCTTCATGGAACAACCGGACATCCCCGAACTCCTGGGTGAGGCCGAGCTGCCGTTTCGCTGGAACCCGGCCGATACCACCTATTTCGTCTCGCGCCAGCACATCCTGCCCAAGGGCGGCGGCTCGCTTGCCTTGTGGCGCCAGCGGCTGTTTGCCGTCATGCTGAAGGCCTCCGCCACCGCCATCGATTTCTTCCGTCTTCCGGCCAATCAAGTGATGGAGCTCGGTGACATCGTCGAGCTCCCTCCGCGGGTCCAGGCGACTTCGGGCGACGCCTGACTACGCGTAGATCGCGTAGGAAAGGGGCTCGGACCTCAAGGGTGCCGCCCCGCCTCCCCCAGGCTAGGCGCGGCCCGCGTGGCGCCGCCCCGCCATGACCAGGGCCGACCAATCGCTGTCCGCTTCGCCGTGCGCCACACAATCCAGGAAATGATCGCGCAACACCGCGCCAAACGGCAGGGGCATGGCCGCCTCCGCGCCCGCGGCGAGCGCCAGGGTCACATCCTTCAAACCGAGCGCGAGCCGGAAACCGGGCGGCTTGAACCGATCCTCCGCGATGAGCGCTCCGTAGAGCTTGAAGGCGGGCGACGAAAACAAGGTCTGGGTGAGCATGTCCAGGTAGGGGCCGGCCTCCACGCCATAAGCCCCCGCAAGGCCGGCGGCCTCGCCCATGGCTTCGATCGCGCAGGCGAGCGCGAGGTTGGTGGCGATCTTCGCGGCGTTGGCGCTCTCCGGCCGCTCGCCGAAGCGCCACGCCCGTTGACCGAGGATGGCCAGCAGACCTTCGAGCCGGGCGACCGCCCCGGCCGGTCCCGCGACCAGCAGATGCAGGCGACCTTCGGCCGCCGCGTCCGGGCGCCCCAGCACAGGACAGGCGACATAGGCCACGCCGCATGCGTCGTGACGACCAAAGAGATCGCGCGCGAGCTCGACCGACACGGTCGCCATGTTGACATGGATCGCGCCGGGAGCGAGGGTATCGAGGAGCCCTCCTTCCAGAAACACCTCGCGCACAGCGGCATCATGCGCGAGCATGGAGATCAGCACCTCGCTGTCGGCGAGATCCGCTAGCTTCGGCGCCAACACGACGCCGTCGGGTACCGCGTCCGGAGACCGCGGACTGCGGTTCCAGGCGCGCACCGCATGCCCGGCGCGGGCAAGACGCCCGGCCAGACCGCGCCCCATTGCTCCAAGCCCCACGAAACCGATGCGCATCGAACACCTCCTTATCGCCGCAAAAGACACCATTGTCGCGGCACCGTTCGGTTAGACCTATCCGACACTATGCACGGGTCGCTCTGGTGCCGACTTCGGGCTTCACCGGGGCCGGTTTCACGTTGCGCTTGCGACCGGAGCCCGCGCCTTCCGCCCCCGCAGGCCTCCCGTCCGGCGGAACTCGCCGTAGGGCCGCTTAAGGGCGGCCAGGCCAAGGGTCCGGAGATTCCCGGCCCCCGGGGCGCCTTCTCCTCGAGACCCCTCACCTCACGGGCCGCTTGCGGATCGCCATACGCTGCGCACCGCCGCGCCCGGCCGACACGCCTCGGTCCGGCGCCGCCTCGCGCGATGCGCTCATGGCAGGACCTGCGTCCGCTCTTCCGGGGTTTTCACATAGTGATGCCCGATGAGGAAATCCTTGAATTCGAGCGGTGCGGGGGCGAGCCGCTTGCCTTTTCGGTGCACGAGATGCCAGGCACGCCGCAAGGGGAACCCCTCCACCGACAGTTCCCGCAAATAGCCGGATTCCATTTTCACCAATACGCTGTGGCGCGCCACCACCGCCACGCCCATACCGACCTTCACCGCCTGCTTGATGGCCTCATTGCTGTTCATGACCACCCCCTCCCGGACATGGAGGCCCTTTTCGGAAAAATAACGCAACACCGTCTCCCGCGTCCCCGATCCCTGCTCACGCAGCACGAAGTTCTCCCGGACCAGGTCACTTTGCGCGATGCCCTGGCATTCGGCCATGGGATGATTGCTCGCCGCGATGACGATCAGATCGTTGCGATGAAACGGTAGCGCCACGAGATCCAGGGACTGCGGCGGTTCCCCCATAATGGCCATGTCGACGTCGTTGCGCTCCAGGCTCGCCAGCACTTCCTTGCGGTTGGCGATATTGAGGCGGATATTCACCCGGGCGTGCCGATTCAGGAAACGTGCGAGCATTTCCACGGCGAAGGCATTGGCTGCGGAGGTGACGGCGATGCGTAGCTGGCCTTCGTCCACGGCGCGCAGGTGCTCGAGGGAGCGGGCGAGCCCCTCCAGCTCCTCCCCTATGCGTTGCCCGGACCGGAGAACCTCCTCGCCGCCGTCTGTGAGAAAGACCTTCTTCCCCACCTGTTCTGTGACCGGCAGGCCGATCTCCTGCTCCAACTTGCGCACCTGCAGGTAGACGGCCGACTGCGTCAGATGCAGGCGGGTGGCGGCCTTGGTATAGGAACCGGTGGCCCCCAGCATCCGCAGTATCTCCAGTTGCCGCAACGTCACATTCCGCATGCCTTCCGCTCCCCACGGGGGTCCGCCCACCCGGACCTGACCGTCCAATAATATATAATATCTATGGTGCCTATTATAGATAATCGTTTTTATTGATTATCCCTGGCGAGTATAGTCCGTCGACCTCATCCTCAACCAGGGAGCACATGATGGACCAGTCCGCCCGCTACGCCGACCTTTCACTGCGCGAAGAAGACCTCATCGCCGGCGGCCGACACATTCTCGTCGCCTACAAGATGAAGCCGAAGACAGGCTACGGCTATCTCGCCGCGGCCGCGCATTTCGCCGCCGAGTCCTCCACGGGCACCAATGTCGAGGTGTCGACCACGGATGATTTCACGAAGGGTGTAGACGCCCTGGTCTATCACATCGACGAAGCCAGCCAGGACATGCGTATCGCCTATCCGCTCGACCTCTTCGATCGCAACATCATCGATGGTCGCATGATGATCGTGTCGTTCCTCACGCTCGCCATCGGCAACAACCAGGGCATGGGCGACATCGCGCACGCCAAGATGATCGACATCTACTTCCCGCCGCGCGCCATTCAGCTCTTCGATGGTCCGAGCCGCGACATTTCCGATCTCTGGCGCATCCTGGGCCGGCCCATGAAGGACGGCGGTTACATCGCGGGCACCATCATCAAGCCCAAACTCGGCCTGCGCCCCGAACCCTTCGCCCAGGCGGCGTACCAGTTCTGGCTTGGCGGTGACTTCATCAAGAACGACGAGCCCCAGGGCAACCAGGTATTCGCGCCGCTCAAGGCCACCATCCCGCTCGTGGCCGACGCCATGAAGCGCGCCATGGACAAGACCGGCCAGGCCAAGATCTTCTCCGCCAACATCACAGCCGACGACCATTACGAAATGTGCGCGCGCGCCGACTTCATCCTGGAGACCTTCGCCTCCGATGCCGACAAGGTCGCGTTCCTTGTCGACGGATTCGTGGGCGGCCCCGGCATGATCACCACCGCGCGTCGCCAGTATCCGAGCCAGTACCTGCACTACCACCGCGCCGGCCACGGCATGATCACGTCACCGTCGTCGCATCGCGGCTACACGGCCCTCGTGCTCGCCAAGATCTCCCGCCTGCAGGGGGCCTCGGGCATCCATGTCGGCACCATGGGCTACGGGAAGATGGAAGGCGAAAACGACGACCGCAACATCGCCTACATGATCGAGCGTGACGAGTGCCAGGGCCCGGTCTATTACCAGAAGTGGTACGGCATGAAGCCCACCACCCCGATCATCTCGGGCGGCATGAACGCCCTGCGCCTGCCGGGCTTCTTCGAGAACCTGGGCCACGGCAACGTCATCAACACGGCCGGGGGCGGATCGTACGGGCACATCGATACGCCCGCCGCCGGCGCCATTTCCCTGCGCCAGGCCTACGAATGCTGGAAGGCCAAGGCCGATCCGATCGAGTGGGCCCGGGAGCACAAGGAATTCGCGGGCGCCTTCGAATCGTTCCCGCACGACGCCGACAAACTCTACCCGGGTTGGCGCGACAAGATCGCCTCGCACCGATAGGGGAGCGCCGCCCCTGCAAGCCGATTGCAGGGTGGCCGAGGGCCGGGGCGCGGACTTTCCGCAGGCCCCGGCCCTTGCTTTCCCATGAACGTCCCCGAAGGCAACCAGGAAAGGAGTTCTGAGCATGGATCCAAGCGACGTGCTCCACGATTACCGCGTCGACCGGGAACCCTACTATCGCCCCCAGACCGACGAGGTCGAGCTTTTCCTCGCGGCTTACGAAAAGCGCCTGCCGGTCATGCTCAAGGGGCCCACCGGTTGCGGCAAGTCCCGTTTCGTCGAGTACATGGCGTGGAAGTTGGGCAGGCCCTTGCTCACGGTGGCCTGCAACGAAGACATGACGGCCGCGGACCTCGTCGGGCGCTGGCTGCTCGATACCGATGGCACGCGCTGGCAGGATGGGCTGTTGACGCTCGCCGCGCGCCACGGGGGCATCTGCTATCTCGACGAAATCGTCGAGGCGCGGCAGGACAGCACCGTGGTCATCCATCCGCTCACCGATCATCGCCGCCAGCTCCCCCTGGACAAGAAAGGGGAGCTCGTCCAGGCGCATCCCGACTTTCAGCTCGTGATTTCCTACAACCCCGGTTACCAGTCCGTCATGAAGGACCTGAAGCAATCCACCAAACAGCGCTTCACGGCCTTCCGCTTCGATTATCCGTCGCCGGACGTGGAGGCGGAGATCCTGGTGCGCGAGACCGGCATCGACCCGGCCACGGCGTCGCCGCTCATCGAATTGGCGAAAAGCGCCCGCAGGCTGAAAGGGCACGGATTGGACGAGGGTATATCGACTCGGCTCCTCGTTTACGCGGCCTCTCTCATGGCAGGCGGGGTGCCGGCGGCGCGGGCCTGCCGTATGGCGCTGGTGGATCCCCTCACCGACGACGACGATATCCGCGCGACGCTGGAACACGCCATAGATGCCCTGTTCCCCTGATCCTGGGTCGGCGCCCCCGGACACGCCAGACACGGACCGCCTGACGGAGGACTGGCGGCGGCGGTTCGACTGCGCCTTTGACACCGCGCAATCGATCTTCGCCGATTGCCTCACGGCGGCCCAGGAACAGCTGGGCGGGGCCAGCGTTGCCGCCTACGTGGATGCGGCGCGCTTCCTTTGCAAGCTCGGGCGCGGCGCGGAACCGGTCCTCGCCTTTCTCGAGGGCTGGCCTGCCATTGGCGCCCTTCTTGGCCCCGGCAGCCTCGAAATCGTCCTGGCCTGGGTGCGCACGATCCAGCGCACATCCAATGGCGATGTCCTCGGTGCCTTCTTCCAGGCGCTCCCGGCTACCGCCACATCCCTGGGTAGCCGCGAGCTACTGGAGGCCTACCTGGAGCTCCTGACCGAGGTCGCGCAGCGCAGCAGCGTCTCCATCCACCGCGGGCACGCCATTCTTCCGAGCCAGGCATTGCCCGAGCTCGTCCGGATCGCGCCGCGACTCCTCCAACAAGTGAATCTGCAGGGCTTGCGGACATGGGCGGCGCATGGCTTGCGCCACTACGCCAGGAACCCCGAACGGCAGGCGGGTTACTTCGCGATGCGGTCGGCCGACAGCCGCGCCCTATTCCAGAGCCAGCGCCAGGGCACCCTGCTGCGCACGCATGAGCGCCCCATGGACCTCTACCTGCGCGCCTTGTGGGATGACCCGGTGGCGCTCATATCCTATTCCGAGGCCTTCGACGAGCTGCGTCGGCCGCAGCCCTACGCGGACGCCCGCGGATTCCATCTCCCCGACCTGCGCGTCGATCGTGACGGCGTCTCCGGCCTCGATCAGTATCGGCTGATCCTTGCGCATCTGGCGGCCCACAGGCGCTTCACTCGATCCCTGACCGCCGACAACGTGAGCCCCTTCCGGCGCCTCTGCATAGAAACTTTCGAGGACGCCCGCGTCGACACCCTGCTGCTCAAACGTTTCCCGGGCCTGCGCAGGCCACTGCTCGCGCTCCATCCGAGACCGGAGGAGCATGCCTGCGATCCCGCGCGGGAATCCTGCATCCGGCATCGGCTGACCATGCTCTCGCGCGCCATCCTCGATCCGGACCATGGCTATCGTAACCCCCTGATCCTGAAATTCACGGGCGCATTCCACGAGCGGCTCCGGCAAACCGCGGGCGACACATCGGACATGGTGGAATTGGCCACGGAGTATCTCATCGAAAGCCGGCTGCCGAGCGATGCCTTCGCGAACATCCGTTTTGCCGACACGGAAGTGCCGTATCGCGACGACAATCGTCATCTCTGGCACTTCATCGAGATCGACGACGCATCCGACTTCGATGCCGCCTCCGGACCCGCGCCGGCTGCGCAGTCCTCTGTGGTCTACCACTATCCAGAATGGGATTACACGACGCAGAGCTACCTCGCAGACTGGGTGAGCCTCTACGAACACCTTCACCCGCGCGGGCAGGGCGAGGACATCGAACGCCTCCTGCACAAGCATGCGCCGCTCGTGAAGCGCCTGGAACGCGTCCTCGCCCGCCTCACCCCCCAGGATCGCGAACGATTGCGCCGCCAGGAGGACGGGTCCGAGCTGGACCTCGACTGGGCCGTGCGTTCCTGGATCGATCGTCGTTCGCGCCGTACCTGCGACCAGCGCGTGAACCAGAGCTTCCGCCAGGTTCGCCGGGACCTCGCGGTGAGCCTGCTTCTCGACCTCTCGGCCTCGCTCCAGGATCCGGTGCGCGGCGGCGACTCCACGCAGACCATCCTTTCTTTGGCGCAGGAGGCCGTCGCCCTCCTGGCCTGGGCCATAGACCGACTGGGCGACCCTTTCGCCATAGCGGGATTCCATTCCAATACCCGCCACGAGGCCCGCTACTGGCATATCAAAGGCTTCTCCGAGGCCTGGCGGGACGAACCGCGCGCCCGGCTGGCCGCACTGGAGGCCGGCTATTCCACCCGCATGGGGGTCGCCCTGCGGCATGCGGGCCATTACCTTTCGGGGCAGAAGAAGGACAAGCGCCTGCTCCTCATCCTGACCGACGGGCAGCCCGCGGACATCGACGTGAGCGACCCGGATCTTCTCCTCAACGATGCGCGACAGGCGGTCCTGGAGTTGGAGCGTGACGGGATTCTCTGCCACTGCATCAGCCTCGATCCCCACGCCGACGACTATGTGCGGAAGATCTTCGGCAAACAGTTCAGCATCATAGACCGGGTCGAGCGCCTGCCCGAAAGACTCCCGGAGATCTTCCTGACCCTGACCACGTGAGGCGCGCCGCGCCTCGCGCGGGGCTTGTGCTCACGCGATGAACGCGTGGCCCGCGGCGAACTGCTGCGCGACGCGGCCTGCGGCCACGATCACGGGACTCGGCCCCAGGTAGTGGCCGATCACGAGCAAACTGAACAAGGCGAACAGGTAGCTGATCGAGACCTTGAAGACCCGTCTCGCGTAGCCATCCATGTCGGCATCGACCGGCATGCGCCGCAACCTCAGGGTCATGCCGAGGTAGTAAAGGCCGAAGGCCGCAGCCGCCACCGCGTACGGCGCGCTTTGGTTGGCCGCGACCGGGACCAGGCTCACCACGAGGGTCGCCACGGCATATCTCACGATCTCACGGCGCGTGCGATCCACGCCGTGCGTGACCGGAAGCATGGGTATGCAGGCCCGGGCATAGTCTTCCCGGCAACAGATCGCGAGCGGCCAGAAATGCGCGGGCGTCCACACGGACACCAGGGCCACGAGCGACCAGGGCAGCAAGGCATCGGGCGCGCCGCCGGCCGCAGTCCAGCCGATGACGGGCGGCAAGGCCCCGCCGATCCCGCCCCAGACGATGTTCCATGGCGTATTGGGTTTGAGGTAGACGGTGTAGACCACGCCGTAACCGAGCGTGCCAAGGAGGGTGAAGGCGAGCGTCCAAAGGTTGGTCCCGAAGAACAGCACGAGGACCGCGGCCATGAAAAGCGCGCCGGCGAAGGCGATGGCGCGACGTCGCGAGACGCGCCCTACCGCCAGGGGGCGCCTGCGGGTCCTGCGCATATGCTGGTCCAGGGACGGCTCGATCAACTGATTGATGACGCCGCCCGCGCCGCCTGCAAGCGCGATGCCCAAAAGACCGGCCCCGGCCCCCAGAAGGTGGTGCGGAAAGGACGGCGCGAGGACCGCCCCCACCGCCCCCGTGAAGACCAGCAGCGATACGACGCGGGCCTTGGCGAGCACCAGGAGATCGCCCAGCACCCCCGCAAGACCCGCCCTCCCGGCCCGAGGTTCGGCCGCACTCTTCGCCACGTTTGCCGTCATGATCGCTTCGCCTCTCCGATGAGGCCCGCACCCCGATATCGGACTTCAGACGCGCCAGTTCAACACAATCGCCAGGGTGATGGCGAGGACCATCGCCTGATGGAAAACCACCACGGCCCCAGGCGCCTTGGGCCTTAGATTCACGCCATGAAAAAGCACGAACCCCACGGCAAACTGGGCGATGGAGAGATAAAACGCCACGGGGTACTGCGGCATCATCCATCCCAGGGTCCCGACCACGAGCAGGGCCGCGAAGATGTGCACGGCCACCGTCCATTGCGCGGCGCGCTTGGGCGCGACGAAGGGCTCGATCGGCTGCCCGAAACCCCTCTGGCCCGTGGTCATGCCCCCGAGAAAGATGGCCAGAAACACGGCGTGAAGCGCGACATTGGCGTCGAGATACTGAAGGAAATGGACGTCCGGATAGCGCAGCCCGACCAGATAGGACACGAGCACGCTATAGGCGAGCAGCCCGTGCGTCCCGTGCACGAAGGCCGGCGCGCGCCCCGCCAGGACATACAGCGTCCCCATCCCGAAAAGCGCGGTGGCCACGATCAGGGCCAGCCCTGTGATGGTGGCGGCGTCCGGATGCATGACGACGAGAGCGACACCTATGAGACCGAGCGTCGTCGCGACCACGCGATGGGCGGCCTCCGGGTCGCCGCGCACGAGCAGCGTCAGGATGTTGCGCGTATAAGGCCAGCGCGTCCCCAGGGACAGGCCAAACCCGAACCCTTCCACGAGACTGCCGAGAAGAATGATCGCGATCGCGAACAGGACCTGTGTCAGCATCAGCGCCTGCACCCAGGCCTCGCGCCCGAGCGCGACGGACGTCATTCCGCGCCATACCCCGGCCGCCATCGCGACGAAGATGAGCCCCGCGATAAAAACATTGGCCACGCGAACCGCGGTCGTGACCTCGCCCTGCACCTCATGGTGCTCGGAATTCTTGTGTTCCATATCCTCCTCATCGGCCCACCGGGGCTGCACGCGGACAATACCGCAAGAGGCCTCTCAAACCAACACCCGGGGCCCGGCGCCCGCACCCAGACCGCCGAACGGGGCCCGCGATGGCCGGACAACCCCCGGATCAGCGCATGAGCGCCATAAGCATGGTGCGGGCGTCCAGGGAATGGAACATCCACATACTGAGTCCTACCGCGATGACAAAGAGCGGGAATGCCAGAACGAAGGACACGGTGGTCCAGATCTGCGTCGACGAGAAGTCGAGCTGCAACAAGAAGATGAGCTGGATGGCCACCGCAAGCGCCGCCACGCCCGCGAGGGCGAGCATGGCATGCGGGATGATCCCGGGATGCGTGGCGATTCCGAGCGCCGCGGTCATCAATGCGGTGGCGAGGACGAACGCGGCGGCGTAGGCGCGGCCGTTCACGAGCCGGACCTCGGGGTGCTTCAGGGGATCATGGGCATCATGGGCCATCAGAGGACTCCTCGCATGTCGACGAAGATATAGACGAGCACCCAGAGAATCGCCTGAAAGTGCCAGAAGAGCTTCAGGTTCAACAGGCGGTAGACGGTCTTGTCGGTAAAGCCCTGGGTCGCGACCTGAAAAAACATGGTCGCCATCCACAGCAGTCCGAAGGCCATGTGGATGCCGTGCGTCATGACCAGGGCGAAAAACGCCGACAGATACCCGCTCTCCTGGGGGTAGATGCCGGCATGGAACAGCGCCGCGAAGTCGTGGATCTCGAGCCCCACGAACGCCGCCCCCAAGACAAAGGCCGCGACGAGCCCCCCCAGCACGCCCGCTCGGCTTGCGCGCTTCAAGGCCACCATCACGCCCCCATAGGCCAGCACGCTCGCGAACACCGCCAGGGTCTCGGCATAGGCCGACCACGGGTGCACCAGCGCATGCAGCCGAGGCCCGCCGGCGGCATTGTAACTATGGCTCAGGACCCCGTAGGCCGCGAAGAGCCCCGCGAAGATCATAGCGTCGCTCAGCATATAGAGCCAAAAGCCGAGCGTGCGCGTCGCTATCACGTCGTGATGATAATGCGGTTCCCAAAGGCCGTTACGCGCCGATTCCATGCCACCGCTTGCCGTTGCCATCGCTCCCCCTCACCTTCCCATCGACCAACCGTCCGCGCCACGCGCCCGTCAGGGGCTCGACTCCCGCGGACGAAACACCTCGATGCCGCCCGCAGGCGCGCCGTCGCTCGCCGCCCGGTCCCCGCCCTGACGCAGCCTCTTCTCGATGCGCTCCACTTCCGACGCCGGCACCACATAGTCCGTATCGCGCACGAACGAGCGCGCGATCACAGTCAGGATGATGGCGACGAGCGAGGCGTCCGTAAGCCACCAGATGCGCCAGACGAGCCCGAACCCGAGGCCGAGCGCAAACGCCCCGATGACAAGCGGCACCGGGGTGTTCCTCGGCATGGGGATGTCCTCGTAACGCGCGGGCGCCGCCCCCTCCAGGCCCTGCTCCCGACGCCACATGAGCTCGTCGCGCGCGTGCACGCGCGGCGTGACCGCGAAGTTGTAGAACGGCACGGGCGATGGCGCGAGCCATTCGAGGGTGCGCGCGCTGCGCCAGGCGTCGGCGCCGACGCGGTTCCGGTCCCGGTCGCGCAGACTGACATAGAGCTGGCGCACGAAGTAATAGATCGACACGAGGTAGAGCCCGATGCCGAACTCCTCGGCCACCTCGAAGGGCCAT
>JAKAXT010000148.1 GCA_021816425.1 Pseudomonadota bacterium
CATCGATTGGCGCGCGTAGCGGACGTCGGTGTTGTCGAACGCGAAGCTCCCGCCGCTATTGTCATAGGTGACCTGCATGAAGGTGCCCATGTGCGGCGTGATCTCGCCGGCATAGAAGAGGCTCAGCTGCTGCGGGAACTCGATGTTGGTGTTCTGCGCCTTGGTGCCGGTCGCGGTCTTGCTTGCCGGTTCATTGGTGAGCGTCGTCATCGACAACTGCACCATGGCCGACAGAGGCGGCAGGCGATTTATGGACAGGTCCTTGCCGCTCTTGACCTGCTTTAGCGTCGTGAGCGTATAGCCGTCCAACTTGAATTGCCGCCCGAAGGCCGTGAGCTGCGGGGCCACGTCGTGACAGACGGCGCAGGGCAGCCCGGTCTGGCGGGCGAAGCTCGGCAGCGCATAGGCCTTCAAGGAAAAGAGCCCGAGCGCCGTAGCGGCGACGGTGTGCAAAGCGCGCGCGTAGGGAATCGTTCTCCCCGTGGTCTTTTTCATAAACCCTCCCTCAGTTTGTCGGCTGTCCGTGGTCCGCGAAGATCCTCGGGCGGGCCGGTCTCGTTCGCCGTGACATTAGGGAGGCGGGCAGGCTTATGTAATGATATATCTCAAATCGCTAATATAATTGTATGCGGATATGCCGAACCACGAAGTGTCCGAGTCCGCGGCGCGCGGCGGCGGACTTCGGAAGATCCTGGCGTGTCGTGGGATGGATGCGCCGACATATCTCGAAAGAGAGAGTCAGGGCCGCGACCTGCAACGACGCGGGCTTCGGAGCCTTGCGTCGAAAAGCAAAGGCGCCGCCCCAGAGCGATGTCTCGAAAGCCATGTCATTGTCGTCCCTCGAGCGAGCGCAGATCATGTTCCATGAAAGGTGTGGGGCATGCCGCAAGACCGGGACGCCGGTGCGGGCGCCGAGGTCGATCCGTACCCGTCGGCGATCCGCTGTGAGGCAGCGGGGCCACTTTCCGAGTAAACCGCGGCCACGGTAGGGGTACGGGCGCCCAGAGAGGCCGCGGGCCCCCGCTTCACCGGGGTGCGGGGCTCAGGGCTTGCGCCGCCGCGTAGCGTATCCCGGCAGCTCGGCCTTTTCCATGCGCGCCATAAGGTCGCGGTCATGTTCGTCGCGGTAGGGCTTGAGGTCGAGATCCGCCGGCACATGGTGGAGGCGTTCGTCGCCCACGGCCTTCACGTACTGTTGCATGAAGCGATCATACGCGCGCCATGAGATACGGTCGGCGCGCACCGCCGACTCCTCGGCCCGGGTCGCGATCTGGTGGGCGTGGAGATAGTGCAGGTCGAGTTCGTCGATCAGCGCCTTTTCGACGGCCTCGTGGAGGATGAGATAGCGGTCGACCTCCACGGTCCGCCCCTTGTCCGTGAAGGTTCGCGGCAGGTGGCGGTCGATGTAGATCGTACGCCCATCCTGGCTGTAGCCCGCGAGATAGGGGATGTCGTAATCCCGCCGCAGGGTAACGCGCCGCAAAATGGCGTCGACCGTGCGCTCCAGCATCAAAGTCGAGACATACCAGTCGGGGATGCGCAGCTTGCGGTGCGGGGCGAGCGGATGACAGCTGGTCGTGGGCATGAGGCCTCCTCGTAAGATCGACTGTCTTTCAGTATAGGCCTGGCTTCCGGCCCGCAAAGGGGCTCGGCTTCCTCTCCCCGCGCCCTCCCCTCGTTCCAGCCCTTTGCCGTTGCGCCCAGGCGGCGCTCTTTCGCTGTGCCCGATCCGTAACCCCGCGGCCCTTGGCGGAGCCCGGGGCCCGAAGACGGACCGCTTGGCGGCGCATACGAGGGCGCAGGTCGGACCATCGTCCGGAACTCCCGGAAGTCGTCGAACACCCATAGGGAGGCCCCAGGGCGCGGGCCGGAAGGGTCTCGAAGGGGCGGCGCGAGAAGGTGGCGAGGCCCGGTCGACGCTCCCGCGTCGGGGTCGGAGGCGGGGGTCGCGCGCGCGGCCAGGCACGCCGCGCAGCCAGGCTCGGATAACGGAAGAACGTGGTCGGTTCCCGATCCTCGTGGTCGCCCCGATACCAAAGCGGTATTCTGTCCCGCCGGGCGATGGCGGTCGCCCACGCGCGTGGTCTTGCCGGCTCCCGGGGCCCATGACCCATACCGGGGTCTGGCGGCATCCGACTTCGAGCCGCTCGGGAAGCCGTGGGCGCGTCGGTATCGGGGCGGGGCGGTCTTGACCGAGGTGATCGGTCGATTCATGGGGGTCTGCGCGGTCCGCGCATGGTCATCCGGCCCCCACGGTCGCATACAGCCGGCCTCGTTCTCTTATCGTGCGGCAAGGCATGTTTTTTTGTGGACATCGCGATACCCTTTTTGGCACCTTAGGCCCGCCGGGCCGGCGTTGCAGGATGTCATGGGTTTTGATGTTTTTGCCCTGCGGAACTCGTGGAATAATTCCAGGCCGTCCGCGGGGCGCCCGGCGGAGGGGGGGCCGCGACAAAAGGTTTTGCACGACGGATGGGGCAGGCATAAAGTGGGGTCCGCGTTCGGCGGAATGATCACGCGGTAATTGTGGGGGAGAGGTTCTATGGGGCGTTGGATCAGGCTAGGGGTCATGATGGTCGCGGGGCTGCTGTTGCTGAGCGGATGCGTCATGCCGCCCGGACGTTATGGATATTCGGGGGCCCTCATGGTAGGCGCGCCGCAAGTCGCCTTTACCTTCGACGACGGCATCGCGGCCTATTACGAGTCGGCCTACGGCGTCTACGTTTACGAGGACAATGGAGTTTATTACCGCTGGACCAATGGGGCCTGGGTGTATGCAGCCGATTTTGGCGGCCCGTGGGCCCCGGTGGTTGGGACCGTCTATTTGCCGCGGCTGCTCGTCTATGGTCCGCCGCCACCCATAGTCCGGTACCGCCCGTATTTCGTCTGGTGGCGCGGGCATTACGCCCGCTGGTATGCGATCCACCATCCGCATTGGTGGTACCGGCATCGTCTCTACATGCGCAGTTATCCAGTCTGGCGCGCGCATGTCGCTCGATTCTACGCGCGCCACCCGGGCCATCGCCCGGCCATGCGGCCGTTCTTCCGCCAGCGCGGACCAAGGTTCGATCGCGGCGGGCCTCCCCCCAGGGTGGGACGCGGGCCCGGGGACCGCTTCCAGGGTCCCGGTCCCGGGGCGCGTTTCCAGGGTCCTGGCCCCAGGGCGGGCTTCCAGGGTCCACGGCGTTACCATCCGGCCTTCGCGCGGCACCAGCGGCCCGGGCCGCAGTCGCGAAGGCGCGACCGGCGGGGACCCGGGGGTCGGGGGCATCGAGACGGCGGCCGATGAGGCCGAACCCGGTTCGTGGTGCCATGGCTTAGGGAGGGATGAGGGCGGCTTACCCGGCGCGCGCCTCTCGGCGGGGCGCGCGGTCCCTTGGCGGTGACACGGGGTCATCGGCGCAAGTCGAGGGAGGGCCACGCGCCTTCCGCGATCCGTGTTATCATGGCGAGCCATGGCCTGGTATTTGAAATTCGCCCGGACAGGACCCATGTTCCTCTGACCATGACCACCTCTCCGTGCACTGCCCTTTCTAAGCCGCGGCCAGGAGGGGGTCGAGCGGTGGGTTTCCAATCCTCTCGCCACGTCGCTGGCGTAACAATCATGGTATGAGGGCATCATGCAGAGGGGCG
>JAKAXT010000149.1 GCA_021816425.1 Pseudomonadota bacterium
TCGACGGCCCGGAGGGTGGGGCCTTGCGCACTTGGACGCGCCTGCGGGTCGCGACTAAGTACGTGAAGATTACCGAGCGCTACTTTGCCGCCCAGGGCATTCAGGCCGATATCATCCATCTGTATGGCTCCATGGAGCTCGCGCCCCTCGTGGGGCTCGCGGATCGCATCGTGGATCTCGTGAGCAGCGGGCGCACGCTCGCCGCGAACGGCCTGAAGGCGATGGAGCACGTCCTCGACGTAAGCGCTTGGCTCGTGGCGAACCGGGCGGCGATGAAGATGAAATACGAGACCCTGAGGCCCGTGATCGCCTCTCTGGCGGGGGAGCGGAAGATATGAGCCGGATCGCGCGACTACGCAGTAGGGACGAAGATTTCGGCACGGCGTTTCAGGCGCTCCTTCAGCGCAGCGAGGACGATTCGCGCAAGGCCGAGGTGGTGGCCCGCGACATCGTGGAAGATGTCCGCCTGCGCGGGGACGCGGCGCTCCTCATGTGGACCGAGCGCCTCGATAAGCGGGTCGCCCGCTCGGCCGCCGACTTGGAGGTGCCGGCGCACCTTCTGCGCGCGGCCTTCGAGGGGCTGCCACGTGCGGAGCAGGAGGCCTTGACCGAGGCCGCCGCGCGCATCCGCGCCTTCCATGAGCATCAGGTCCTGAGCCCGCACATGCAGCAGGATGCCCTGGGCTCGCGACTCGGCCAGAAGGTGACGCCACTCGATCGGGTGGGCCTTTATGTGCCGGGCGGCAAGGCAGCTTACCCTTCGTCGGTGCTGATGAACGCCATCCCTGCGCGCATCGCGGGTGTGGCCGAACTCATCATGATGGCGCCGGCCCCGGGCGAGCCGTCAGCGCTCGTGCTTGCCGCGGCGCACGTCGCCGGGGTGGACCGCGTGTTCCTTGCCGGTGGCGCGCAGGCGGTGGCGGCGCTTGCCTATGGGACCGCGACCGTGCCTCGCGTCGACAAGATCGTGGGCCCCGGAAACGCCTATGTGGCGGCCGCCAAGCGTCTGGTCTATGGGAGGGTCGCGATCGACATGATCGCCGGGCCGTCCGAGGTCGCGATTGTCTGCGATGGCCGCACGGACCCCACGTGGATCGCCTATGACCTGTTCGCGCAGGCCGAGCACGACGAGGGCGCGCAGGCGCTGCTCTTCGCGCCGGATCCGGCATTCCTGGACGCAGTGGCGGCGGAGATCGAACGGCTGCTGCCGGGCATGGAACGGCGCGCCATCATCGAAGCGGCGCTGGCCGGACATGGGGCGCTGATCGAGGTCCAAGACCTCGACGAGGCCCTGGATCTCGTGAACGAGGTGGCCCCCGAGCACCTTGAGCTCTCGTTCGACGGCGCCGAGGCGATGCTCGATCGCGTGCGGCACGCGGGCGCGATCTTCGTCGGGCGCTATACGGCGGAGTCCCTGGGCGATTATTGCGCGGGCCCGAACCACGTGCTCCCGACCTCGGGGACTGCGCGTTTCAGTTCGCCTTTGGGCGTTTATGATTTTCAGAAAAGGACGAGCATCGTGATGTGTACGCCCGAGGGTGCCGCTAAGCTTGGCAAGACCGCGTCGGTATTGGCGCGCGGGGAAGGTCTCACCGCGCACGCGCTTTCGGCCGAGTGCCGCATGAATGGTTGATGTCGAGCGTTTCATAGCGCAAGGCGTGCGCAATCGTAGCGCCTACCATGTCCCGCCGGGCGAGTTTCCGATCAAGCTCGACGCCATGGAGAGCCCCTATCGCTTGCCTATTGAGCTGCGGGATCGCTGGCTGCACGCCTTGCGCGAGGTCTCCTTGAACCGTTATCCGTCGCCCGATCACTACGAGCGCGTCAAGGCGCGGCTTGCGCAGGACGCGCGGCTTTCCGTCGATACCGGCGTCATCCTGGGCAACGGCTCGGACGAGATTTTGCAGAATATCCTGCTTGCCATGGCCCGCGAGGTCACGGTGGTGGCCCCTACGCCGACCTTCGTCATGTATGAGCAGATCGCCTCCATCCTCGGACGCCGTTTTGTCGGTGTGCCGCTCAAGGAGGACTTCGGTCTTGATGTCGAGGCCTTGAGGGCGGCGCTCGTCCGACATGCCCCGGCGCTCTTGTTTCTGGCCTACCCTAACAATCCCACGGGCACCCTCTACCCGGAGAGTGAGATCCGCGCCCTTGTCGCCATCGATGATGCAGTGGTGGTGGTGGATGAGGCCTATCACCCCTTCGCCCAGGCAAGCTTCATGGGGACGCTCGCTGACGAGCCTCGGCTCATGGTCGTGCGGACCTTGTCGAAGCAAGGTCTCGCGGGATTGCGGTTCGGATGGCTCGCCGCTCATCGTAGCTGGATCGCCGAACTCGACAAGGTACGCCTGCCTTATAATGTGAGTTCGGTGACCGCCGCGAGCATAGAATTTGCCTTCGATTACGCGGACGTGTTCGCCGATCAGGCGGCGCGCATACGTGCCGAGCGCGGGCGCCTCTATGAGGCCTTGCGGACGCAGGTCACGGTGTGGCCGAGCGAGGCGAACTTCCTGCTCTTTCGTCCGCCGGTTCCCGAGGATGCCGACCGCATCCATGGCCGTCTCAAGGCGGCCGGCATCCTGATCAAGAACGTGGCCGGCGCCGGCGGCGCCTTGCGTGGGTGTCTGCGCGTGACGGTCGGGACCCCGGCGGAAAATTCCGCCTTCCTTGCGGCCTTGGCTCAGGCCTTGTAGGCTGTCTGAACTCTAGGCTAGAGAGGGGAGCGGTGGTGCGGACGGCGAGCGTCGTTAGGAAGACCTTGGAGACCGACATCGCGGTGACTCTCGCGATCGAGGGAACCGGTGTTGCGCGACTCAAGACGGGTCTGCCGTTTTTCGAACACATGCTCGACCAGGTGGCCCGCCATGGTCTCATGGATCTCACGATCGAGGCGGCAGGCGATTTGACGGTGGATGCTCATCACACCGTGGAAGACGTGGGCATCACCCTGGGCCAGGCCTTGCATAAGGCGATGGGAGACAAGGCCGGGCTTACCCGCTATGGCCACGCCTATGTGCCCCTGGACGAGGCCTTGACGCGCGTGGTCGTCGATCTGTCCGGCCGCCCGGGGCTTTTTTATCGCGCCACGTTCCCGCGCGCGCGCATCCACGATTTTGATGTCGATTTGATCGAGGAGTTTCTGCGCGGTTTCGTGAATCATGCGCAGGTGACGGTCCATGTCGATGTCTTGGCGGGCCACAACGCGCATCATGTCGCCGAGACTCTTTTCAAGGCCTTTGGGCGCGCGCTGCGTATGGCCCTTGCGCCCGACGCGCGCGCGCCTGCGCAGATTCCGTCCACCAAGGGCAGCCTCTAGTCGGCTATGTCCACTGTTGCAGTCTTGGATTACGGTATGGGGAACCTGCGCTCGGTCGCGAAGGCCTTGGAGCACGTCGCTCCCAAGGCCCGTGTCGTGCTGGCCGCGGATGCGCACACCATTGCCGCCGCCGACCGCGTGGTATTCCCGGGCCAGGGGGCAATCAAGGGATGTATGCAGGCCCTTATGCGCGACGAGTTACGCGACGCGGTGATGCGGGCGGCGCGCGAGCGCCCGTTCCTTGGTATCTGCCTGGGCCTGCAGGCCCTCTATGAGCGGAGTGAGGAAGGTGGGA
>JAKAXT010000058.1 GCA_021816425.1 Pseudomonadota bacterium
CCGATCTATAACGCGTAGAGGATCGTGTTGGGAGGTAATCGTGACGCCGTCTCTCTACCAGTTTTTTCATCGCCACATACAACAGGGCTTCAGGCGCGCGGGGATCGGGGAGCCCGCCACCGTGGCCTATGTCAGCGACCTTCTCGCCCGCTTTGCGCGCACCGAGGCCCTCTATCCCCTGACCGACCACGAACAACGCCCGCTCGCCACCCTGGTGCAGTTTCTCGCCGAACAAAGGGCCGCTCAAGAGGAGGACCGGGCCCACGAAATGATCATCGTGCGCCACATGGCCGAATACGCGCTTTTCATGAGCGGCTTTTTCCGGGAGCGGCTGCGTTCGCGCGGGCAATTGTCCTACTATGCCGACCACGGGCGCAGCGCCTTCGGGCAGACGGCCGACTTCGAGAGAAACAGCGGGCGCGCCCGCGTCTACTGGCGGCTCCAGCAGGACTTCGCGCGGATAGCCGAGACTCTGGACGACATCCGCCAGCACCGGCTGCCGCTCGAGTCCGGCGACTACGGCGAGCGGCCGCTCGCCGCCCTCTGGCGCATGTGACCGACTAGCGGCGCGCCCAGCGACGCACCGCCGCGGCGTGCCGCCGGCTCACCGCAAGCCGCTTGTCGAGGCCCTTCAGCGTGACGTGCCAGGTGCCGCTCGTGTCCTTCTCGATGCCGCTGATATAGGGCGTTGCGACCAGGGCGTTCCTGTGGATCCGCAGAAAGCTCTCGCCGAACTCGCGCTCGAGGTTCACGAGCGAGTCCTCGATCAGGTGCTCCTCGCTTGCGGTGCGCACCGTCACATATTTGTTGTCCGCCAGGAAGTACAGGACGTCTTGCACCGGGACCAGGCGGATATTGCCGCGCAGATGCACGCTCAGATGGGTGCGGACGATGGGCGATTCCTGCGCCTGATTCAGGTCCTGAAGCTGTTGCAGACTCAGCTTGCCGGCCTTGCTCAGGGCCTTGGCCAGACGGTCCTTGCGGATCGGCTTCAGGAGATAGTCGACGGCGTTGACCTCGAAGGCGTCGAGGGCATGCTGATCGTAGGCGGTCGTAAAGATGACGCCGGGGGGCGTGTCCAGGCCCATGAGATGCATGGCCGCCTCCAGACCGTCCATGCCGGGCATGCGGATGTCCATGAGGAGCACGTCGGGGTTCAGGCGCTCGGTCTGAGCGATCGCCTCGCTGCCGTTCATGGCCTCCCCCACCACCGTATGTTCGCCGATCTCCCCCACCATCTCCCGCAACCGATCGCGCGCCAGTTTTTCGTCGTCTACGATCAGGACCTTCATCGCGTCCCTCCTCTGTTCAGCCGGTACCCCAATCTCTCTCATCGTGAACTCTCCGCTAAGTAGCTGCCCCCCTGGTTCCTTACAATCGGCATTTTTATTTTGACGTGATATTGATCGCCTTCCTCGAACGTTTGCAAGGTGGCCGCATCCGAAAAGTGCGAAGCGAGCCTCTGGCGGATGTTGTCCATGGCGATCTTGTTGCCGCGCCCATGGGCATGCTTGCGGACCTCCGGAATCGGATTACTGATGAGGACGTTCAAGGTCTCGGCGTTGTCTCCCCAGAGCTCGACCTTGACCGTGCCCCCGCCGAACCTGGGTTCGATCCCATGATATATGGCGTTTTCGAGGAGCGGTTGCAAGGTCAGCGCTGGGATAAGCGCGTTGCGGGGAACGTTGCTCACGGTCCACTGCACGCTGAGCCGATCGCCGAGCCGCAGCTTTTCGATCTCCAGGTATTGGCGCGATATCTCCCGCTCGGCTGTGATCGGCACGAGCTTGCGGGCATCGGCGAGCAGCACCCGGAACAGGTCGGCGAGGTCTTGAAGCGCCGCCTCGGCGCGCGGCGGGTCGCTGCGCGTGAGGCTCGCGATGCTGTTCATGCTGTTGAAGAGGAAGTGCGGCCGGATCCGTGACTGCAGGGCTTGGATGCGGGCCTCCTGCTCGAGCTTGGCATCGACCTGCGCCTTGTGCGACACGAACAGATAGCGCAGACCAAGCAGCATGACCACGGTGGCGATCAGGACGCTGCGGAGCAGGAAGGCGAGCTGCCAGCTGGGCGCGGGGGTGGCGATGATGCGAAGCGCGTAGAGTCCGTTTATGAAGCCCTCGGCGACCGCCACCACGGCCACGATCATGAGCGCGATCACGACAAGCGACCCGACCATGGCCGACAACTGCCGCAGCCCCCGATTGACGAGCCGCCATAACCCCAGGCTCACCAGGGCTATGGTCAGGGTGTAGGCCGACAGGAACAGGAAGTGGAGGCCGGTGGTGGGGCCCAGGCCGTCGCTTCCGGCGATCGCGAATATGAGGGCGATCGCCTCGGCCATGACAAGCACCTTGGCGGCAATGGCGAGCGAACCGAAATCGGGCAAGAAATAGCTCGTCGAGTCCTTCATGACCACCTTATATACGAGGCAAAGGCCCCTGAGAGATCGGGAATCTGTCTAGATTAACAGGAAAAAGAGGGCCCCGAGTCGTGCTCGTGGGCCCGGCAATCCTGGACCGGCATTTCGGGGTGGGGGTGCATAAGGAGAGTCCGGCCCAGGCACTACGGAAACAACCATAGTCGACGTGGGGACTCGTCTCAACACGCCACCGATGATCGGGAGACGTCGACGGACAAGTGGCAGACGCGCGTTACCCTTAACGGCGCGCCCGCGGTTCGGTACCATGAGCACCACTTCATTCGTCGAGTGCGCGCATGTCTCCTCCTACCGACAAGGCCTGGAAAGGCCGCTTCACCGAACCCACGGACGCCTTCGTGGAGGCCTTCACGGCCTCGGTCGGGTTCGACCAAAGGCTCTACCGCCATGACATCCGCGGTTCGATCGCGCACGCGCGCATGCTGGCGGCGGTCGGCATCATCCAGGAAAGCGAGGCCGCGCTCATCGCCGATGGGCTTTCCGCCATCGAGAAGGAGATCGACGAAGGCCGCTTCACCTGGTCTGTGGGGCGCGAAGACGTCCACATGAACGTGGAGGCCGCGCTCATCGAGCGCATAGGCGAGGTCGGCAAGAAACTTCACACCGCCCGCTCGCGCAACGACCAGGTGGCGACCGCGGTGCGTCTCTATTTGCGCGACGGCCTAGACGGGCTCGTGGGCCAGATCCAGAGGCTCGGGTCCGTGCTCCTCATGCTGGCCGACCGCGAGGCCGAGACGATCATGCCGGGCTTCACGCATCTGCAGGTGGCGCAGCCCGTGACCCTGGGCCATCACGTGCTGGCGTGGTTCGAGATGTTCCTGCGCGATGGGCAGCGCCTCCTGGACGCCCGCCGCCGCCTGAACGTCATGCCGCTCGGGGCCGGGGCCCTGGCGGGCACGAGCTTTCCCATAGACCGGCGCATGACGGCACAGGCCCTGGGCTTTGCGTGTCCTGCCGAAAACTCGCTCGACGCCGTCTCGGACCGGGACTTCGCCATCGAATTCACGGCGGCGGCGGCCTTGATCATGGTCCACCTGTCGCGGATCGCCGAAGAGCTCGTGCTCTGGTCGACCCCGCAATTTGGCTTCATAGAGCTTGCCGACGGCTTCTGCACGGGCTCGTCGATCATGCCCCAGAAGAAGAACCCGGACGTCCCCGAGCTTTTGCGCGGCAAGAGCGGCCGCGTCATAGGCCACCTCACGACCCTGCTCGTCCTCATGAAGGGTCAGCCGCTTGCCTACAACAAGGACAACCAGGAGGACAAGGAACCCCTCTTCGACACCCTGGATACCGTCCGCGACTCCTTGCGCGCGCTCACCGAGCTCTTGCCGGCGACCACCTTTCGCAGGGAACGGATGCGCGAGGAGGCCCGCCGCGGCTACCCGACCGCGACCGATTTGGCGGATTACCTGGTAAGGCGGGGCCTGCCGTTCCGTGATGCCCACGAGGCCGCGGGGCGCGCCGTGCGGCTTGCCATAGACCGCGGCGTGGAGCTCGCGGAATTGCCGCTCTCCGAACTCAAGACCTGCTCGGCCCTGATCGAGGCGGACATCTTCCCGGTGCTTACCCTCGAAGGATCGCTTGCCGCCCGCGACCATCTCGGCGGCACGGCCCCCCGGCAGGTCCATGAGGCGGTCGCGCGAGGGCGTACGCGCCTCGCGGACCTGGAAGGCAAGACCGCTTAGAACAGATCGAAGATGTCGTTCACGATGTTGTCGGCCGCCGCGAAGCCGGCGCCCATCCCCAGACCGCCCACGAGCGAGCCCAGGAAGCCGCCGCCCGCGGACTGCTGATTGGCCCAGCCGGCCGGCCGTACCTGGGCGTTCGGGTGGGTCGCCACGGCGCCCTCGAGCTGTTGTATGTATTGGGCCATCTGCTGCACCAGCATGGTCGTGCTCTGGGCCTGGGCCTGCATCGCCATTGCCGCCTCGCGCAGGTCCATCGCCCATTCGCGGCCCGTCGTAGGATCAGGGGCCGCCGCCGCGAGCTTCTGCGCGAGGGCCTGAAGCGTCTGCATGGCCGTCTGGTTCTGCTGCTGTACGAGCGCCAACTGGTTTTGTGCCTGCTGATAGTCCATCGCGTTCCCCCTCAAAATGAGACTTCTGGCCGGATTGGCCGCAACTGTGCCACTAAGACCTGACGAGACAGCCCGAGTTCCGCCGGGCGCAAGCCTGGGACAACCCTAAGCGCGGGCGACGGCCCGCGTCAACAGAACGCGCGCGCCGCCGCGGGCGTCGCCGGACAGACGCGGTCGGTCGGCCTGAAAGCGACCGAACCCGGCGATGGGGATGACCACATACATCCCCGGGACCCGACGGGCCCGCTCACGATATGGGGGCACGGCGCTTCGGATACCAGCCCCCCCGGGGGGCGCCCCCGGGCCGGGGCCGCGGACGCGGCCCCGAGCCCGGCTGCCGGGAAGGTTCGGCCCTATAGGGAGGCGGCGCCGGAACCTGCGAACTTGCCTTCAGGCGAGCCCGTCTCGTGCAACTCGGCCGACAAGCTCTCGAGCCTCTGACCGCTCGTCTCGGGCAAGGTGAGCCGCGTCAGAAACAGACCGAGGACCGACACGCCGGCTGCGAACATCATGGCGCCCTTCAGGCCGCCCGCGTGGCTTATGTAGGGAAACAGGAAGGTGCCGACGAAGGCGCCGAGCTTGCCCACCCCCGCCGCGATCCCATGGCCCGTGGTGCGGCCGCCGGTCGGGAAGACCTCGGCGGGGATCACGAAGGTCGTGCAGTTGGGCCCAAACTCGGTGAAGAAAAAGCTTACGCCATAGAGAAACAGGAAGGGCAGGACGTCATGAGTCATGCCGGGTACGGCGGCAATGAGCCCGAAGCTTATCGCCATGACGGCAAAACCGATCAGCTGCAGGCGACGGTGGCCGATGCGATCCATGAGCAGGATGGAGGCGAGATAGCCCGGGACCGCCGCCGCGGCAAAGATCATGAGCGCCCAGGCGGTCGATTGCAGGGGGCTCGCGTGCGGCGCGAGCAGACCTATGATCTGGGGCGTCGAGATGACGTTGCCATAGAAGGCGTAATCGAGCAGAAACCAGGCGCCGGCCGTGCCCAGGATCATGGTGAGATGGCGCCGATCGCCGAGAAAGGCGCGCAGCGTCATCGGACGGGGGCGCGCAACGGGGCCGGAGGCCTGCACCTGCCCTTCGGAATAGGCGGACATGTCGCGCGCGGCGGCCTCCGACTGTCCGCGCACGAGCGCCTTGTAGCGCGGCGACTCGGGCATGGCGCGACGCAGATAAAGGACCGCGAGCGGGGGCAGCGCGCCCAGGCCCAGCATGATCCGCCAGATGATGTCGTGACCGAGACCCGCCGCCTGGAGCGTGAGCGCGACCACGGGCCCAAACACGAGGCCCAGACCCTGCATGCCGAAGACGAGCGACACGAGCGAGCCACGCTGCCGGGCATTGCTGTACTCCGCCATGAGCACGGCGCTCATCGGATAGTCGCCCCCGATCCCGAATCCCAGGACCAGGCGAAAGAGCAGCAGCCAGGTAAAGCTCGGCGCGAAGGCGCAGGCAAGCGCCCCGGTCGCCATGAGCCCCGCCTCGATCCCATAGATGGCCTTGCGCCCGATGAGGTCGGCCAGGCGTCCGAGCGTGAGCGCCCCGAGGAAGGCCGCGAGCAGCGAGCCGCTCCCGAGCAGGCCGATCTGGCCCGCCGTCAGATGCCACTCGGGCTTCAGGTAGACGAGCGCCATGCCGATGATGAAAAGGTCATAGGCGTCCGTGAAAAAGCCCATGCCGGCGGTCACGGCCGCGCGCATATGAAAAAAGCTGACGGGCGCGTCGTCGAGCGCCTGGAGTATCGAACGATCGTCTTTGGCCATAAATCTCTCTCCTTGGGGACGGTCCGGTGCTTGCGCGCCCGAGGCACGGGGCGCGAACGGGGGCGGTCTTCAGGCGCCGCCTTGAACGACAGGCCCTAGCGTAGGGGCGGCGTATGACGAGGCTATGACGGAGGGCTGGATCGCCCGCAGGCGCCCCTACGCCCGGACGCGGCCCCCAAAATCCGCTAGACTGGCGCCCTTTGCACAAGGGCGCAGCTGTCCGCCCCTCGGCCCCTGGCGCAGGCTTGCGCGGGTGGCCTTTTCCGGAGGACCTCATGAGCGGCTTTCAGGATCTCACCGAACGTCTCGCGCAATTCGCGAAAGAGCGCGACTGGGAGCAATTCCATTCCCCGAAGAACCTGGCGATGGCGCTCATCGTCGAGGCGGGCGAGCTCGTGGAACCGCTGCAATGGCTGAGCGAAGAGGAGAGCCTGGCGCTCTCGGAGGCGCAGCAGCAGGCGGTGGGCGAGGAGGCCGCGGACGTGCTCCTCTACCTGCTGCGCTTCTGCGACCGGCTCGGGATCGACCTCGAGCAGGCGGCATGGGCCAAGATCGAGAAGAATGCCGCCAAGTACCCGGCCGACAAGGTGCGGGGCAGTTCCCGCAAATACACGGACTACCCGTGAACTACCGCCACGCCTTCCATGCCGGGTCGGCCGCCGACGTCTTGAAGCACGTCGTGCTCCTGGAGACCCTGGACCGCGTCCTGCAGAAGCCGAAGCCTCTCTTCGTGCTCGACACCCACGCGGGCGAGGGGCTCTATCGCCTGGAGGCCGAAGGAGAGGCCGATGAGGGCATCCGCCGCCTCTGGGATCGCCGCGCCGAATGGCCGGCCTTGGGCCGCTATTTCGAGGCGGTGGGCCGCTTCAACGGTCACAAGCTCCGGGACTATCCGGGCTCGCCGCTCCTCATAGCCGGACGGCTGCGCCCGGAGGATCGGTTCGTCGCGGTCGAAGGGGCGCGTGAGACCCACGACGCCTTGCAGCAGGTCCTGCCCCCGGAGCAGGGCCAGATCTTTCTTGGGGACGGCTACCATGCGCTGAAGGCCCTGCTCCCGCCCAGGGAGCGCCGCGGCGTGATCCTGATCGACCCGCCGTACGAGCGGGTGACGGAGCGAAGCGCGCTTTTGGCGGGCATGAAGACCGCCCTTGAGCGCTTCCGCCAGGGGATCTACCTCATCTGGTACCCCATCAAGGACAAGCACGACGCGGACCGGCTGGTCGCCGCCGTATCGGCCCTCGGGCAAGACACTTTGTGCGTGGAACTCTTGACCTGGCCGCCGGACGTCAAGAACCGCCTGAACGGCTCGGGGCTTATGATCCTGAACCCGCCCTACGGCCTCAAAAAAAGACTGGGCGAGGTCGTGCCGACCCTCGCCCAGATCCTCACCCGCGACGGGACGCCGCGTTACCGCATCCGTTAAGGATTGACCTCGATGTAACCGTGCTGCTCGAGCCAGATGATGCGGGCGACCGCCCCGGCGTTGACCTTCACATTGGGCAAGAGCTGCTTGTTACCCCAGTGATGGGCGCGCATGGTAACCCCGCACTCCTCGATGTCGATACCCTTATGGAACAGGGCCTCGATCTGGCCGCGGTAGGGGTTGCCGGTACGCACGTGCATGAACTGGTCGTAGGCCTTGTTGTTCAGCAACATATAGCCATCCGCCCCCTGGAAGACCGCATCGATCTTCCAGCGCGTATGGTCACGCGTGAACTTCGCCAGCATCATCCGCATCTGCGATAGCCCCACGGGCTCCCGCGTATGAGGAATGAACACCGGGTGGTCCATGTTGAAGACCACCTTGGCCTGCTTCAAGCGCACCGGGATCTGGATGTGGATCGTGTTCCAGTGCAGGTTACCCTGCACCGCCAAAGCCGGCGTGCTTGCCGCCAGAAAGGACAGGGCCGTCCATAAAGCGCCTTTTTTCACAAAACCTCCTGTAGGTTGGGTCCTTTAGAAGAGGAGCGTCGTCTGCAACGCGATCGTATTGTCCTTGGCACTCGCGACGGCCGAAGCGTTCTGTTGAGCGACCGCCGGACCCACCGACGACAGGTGCGGGATGTCGATGCGGTTGATCGCATAATTGAACGTGACGCGCGCCATGGGCGAGATGTAGTACTGCACGCCCAGGGTGGTGGTCTTGAAGATGCGCTCGAGCCCCGGGTTGTTGGTCATGCGATTGTACTGGTCGTAACGGGCCTCGAGGTCCCAATGCCTCGTGACGAACAGACCCGCCTCGACATAACCACCCACCGCCGCGTTATTGGCGCCCGGATAGAGGGTCTCGGTGCACAGCGCCTGTGAATTGCCGGTCGCGCTCCCGCAAGTCGGGCTGCCGCCCACGGGGCCCGCGAATGGCGCCTGGGATAAGATCCATCCCGTACCCCGCATCAGCTCACCCGTCACCCGCAAGGCCCCCGGCGTCATGAAGCCGCTCCGGTACTGCGCGCCGACGCCATAGCGCTTGAAGGTGTATTGCTGGGTGGTGTAGCCGCTCCCCGTCGCCGTCCCCACATCGAGGGTCTGATGCCCGAGGTGGTCCCAGACCCAGGCGGTGATGCCGGCCTGATGCGGGCCCTTGCTGTGGTTGAAGATGTAGGACTCCTGCAGGCGTCCGTAATAGCTCGGGCTGTTGGTTTGCGCGTTGGCGTAGAGCGGGGCGCCGTTGCCGATCATGGCGGCGTAGGCGAACTGCCAGGGGCCGTTATTGAACCAGTCGAAGAGCTGCACGCCCTGGTCGCGCCCTGCCGTAATCGGCGCCGAATTGACGAGATAGCCGCCAGGGCCCACGCCCTGGGTGGGCAGCGCAGCGGCGTAGGCGAGCCCTGTCACGAATTGATTCTGGATCAGCTGCGCACTTACGTTCGTGAAGTTGATGTAGTCGAAATCCGGTATGCCCTGCAGGACCTCCTCAGGCCCCGGGGTCTTGAAGAGACCCACGCGTACGCGCATGCCCGGGATCTCGTTGAAGGTGACCGACGCGTCGGTCAGACGCGGGGTGTAGCCGCCCGTGCCCGTATAGCTGTTATTTCCGAACTCGGCCATGATGAAGTAGTCGATCTTGTTGCTGATCGGCAGGACCGTGCCGCGTACCGCGATGCGGGCGCGCAGCATATTGAAGCTGCGGCTCGAGGTATCCTGAGGGGCGACCTCGTTGAACTTGGGGACAGCGCCGTTAAAGGAGGCGGCCGGACCCCCAAGACCGTTCACCGCCGACCCGCCGGCATCCTGGTAGGTGGGTTGTATGAACCCGAAGACGTGCACCGGGGCGGCGATGCCGTTGGGTTCCGTGCCCTGGAGCTGGAACCAGTTGGTGGCGTGCGCGCCGCCTGCAAAACAGGCGGCGGCCACCGCCGCCGTCAGCAACGATTGCTTTTTCATGAACTCCTCCTAGATGGGACTGCTTTTTTAATATCTTGTTATACCGGCCGCAGCACGCTTGCTTACGGGCGGATGTAATTCCAACCCTCGCTCTCGCGACGCATGATCTCGATCACGCCGCCTGGCACCACGTGCGCCACCGGATTCAGATCGGCCTTCGTCAGATGCAGCTTCATCATCGTGTTGTGGCAGGCCGCGAACTCGACGCCCTCGGCATGCAGGCTCTGAATCATCTTCGAATGCACATTGTTCTTCAAGAGCAGGCGCATGCCGGGACCGAAGGCGACGATCTCCATCTGCAGCTTGGTCGGCCCAAAGTACTTCAAGACGTTGGCCGCATTGGCCAGGACGAGTTGCTGCTCTTGGGCGGAGCCGTTGCTGATCTGGAAGACGACGCGATGCGTCGCGAACGCGTGACTTTGCATACCGGCGTAGCTTGGCGCACCGAACGCCAACAAGGCCAGGACGGCGAACGCCGATGCGAACCGCTGGGAAAGCGTTTTATGTGTCATATCACGATGCTCCTCTGGTGGGTTTTGACAAATATCCATTTATTATCGGTCCCTCGTATTCCTGTCGGCCGGTCGCGCCTCGCATCCTCCCGCGCCCCGTGTCGACGTGATGGCGCACGGCAAGGAAGGCGTGAAGAGCCCGGACCCCTCGGGGCGATTGTATTTTCTTGTCGATCGAGGGACGTTATAACAGGAAGAGGGGGCATAGGAAACATGAAGCGGATACGGGGCGCAGGCCTATTTCGTCCCCGGAAACCCTCGCTTCGTATCGCCATCGCGGCCCAGGATCGTACGGGTATCCGTCGAGGACGCGGTGCGCTCGCGGCGGCTTCGGGGGAACCGCGGTCCGCGATCGGGGCCGGACGACGGGGCGAAAGGGCGAATCGAAGGATGGGGACCGGACGCTCGCGCGCCGACACCGCGAAGTGGGCACGCAAGGGCCTGCCCGTGAGCCTCGGCTTTCCGAGACGAGCAGAGACGCGCCCGGCGCGAACGACCGCAGTTTGCGTAAGTCCCGTCAATTTCTTAGGATGACAGCCCTTACACTCCACCATTCGGACTCTCCGTGACGACTCTGCACCTGGGAACCCGCAAGAGCGCTCTCGCCTTATGGCAGGCCACTCACGTCCGCGATCGGCTCCTGGCCCTGCACCCGGGGCTCGCGGTCACCATCGTCCCGATGACGACCGAAGGCGACCGACAGCTTTCCGGCCCGCTCGTGGCCTCCGGTGGGAAGGCGCTTTTTACGAAAGAACTCGAGCAGGCTCTTGCGGTAGGACGCATCGACCTCGCGGTTCATTCCATGAAAGATGTGGTTGCGGAACTGCCGGAGGGTTTGACCATAGGCGCGATTCTCGAACGCGAGGACCCGCGCGACGCCCTGGTGTCCCCTCTCGGGGTATCGGAACTGGAGGCCCTGCCCGAGGGGACGGTCATCGGAACGGCGAGCCTGCGACGCGCCTGCCAGCTCCGGCATAGGCGGCCGGACCTTCGTATCGAGAACCTGCGCGGCAATGTCAACAGCCGCCTGGCGCGGCTCGACGCCGGCGAGTTTTCGGGCATCATCCTGGCGGCGGCCGGCTTGAAGCGCCTGGGTCTCGCCGATCGCATAAGCGGCTATCTGTCGATCGAAGTGAGCCTGCCGGCCGCTTCGCAAGGCGCCATCGGCATCGAGTGCCGGCGCGACGACGCCAAGACCCGCGGGCTCATAGGCCCCCTGCACCACCCGGACACCGCGCTCTGCGTGGACGCCGAGCGCATGGTCACGGGTACCCTGGCGGGTGGGTGCCGGCTCCCCATCGCGGCCTTCGCCACCCTGGACTCGGGCGAGCTCACCGTGCGGGGGCTGGTCGGCGAACCCGACGGGAGCCGGCTCCTCGCCGAGACCCAGCGGGGGCCGGCCACGGAAGGGCCCCGGCTCGGGCGCGCGGTCGCCTTGGGGCTCTTGTCGCAAGGGGCCGGGGACATCATCGAACGCCTCCTGAAGGACGGGGCGTGAACGATCTCGCCGGGCTGAAGATCCTCGTCACGCGACCGGCCGGTCAAAGCCAGGGCCTGATGGACCAGCTCACGGCGTTGGGCGCCAAGCCGATCCACTTCGCGGCCGTGGAGATCGTGGAGCCCCGCGACATCGGAGGGCTCAAGGCCGTGGTCGCGGACCTGCCGGGCTACGACTGGGCGATCTTCATAAGCCCGAACGCGGTCACCCGCGCCTTCAATCTCATGCAGGGTTGGGAGCAGGCGTGGCCGACGAAGGTCCGCATCGCGGCCATCGGGCGCGGCAGCGCCCGCGAGCTGAAACGGCTGGGGTTCACCGAGGTCCTGGTCCCCGAGGGGCGATTTGACAGTGAGTCGTTACTCTCAATGGAACCGTTTCGGGACGTGGGAGGGCTGCGCGTCATCATCTTTCGGGGGGAGGGCGGCCGGGAACTTCTCGGGGACACCCTGAAGGCCCGCGGGGCCTTTGTCCAATACGCCGAATGCTACCGGCGCGCGGCGCCCTCGGCGGACGTCTCGGGGCTTTTGCGGGCCTGGGCGCGCAACGGCCTGGACGCCGTGATCGTGACCAGCGTCGAAGGCCTGCACCACCTCTATGATGCCCTGGGGCAGGTCGGCCGCCAGTGGTTTGCGAAGACCCCCCTTGTCGTGGTCGGGACGCGCTTGCGGGATGCCTGCCTCGCTTTGGGCCTCACAGGACCGGTCGTGGTCGCCACGGGCGCCGACGACGAAGCGCTGATCGCGGCCCTCCTTGCCTGGCATGCCGGCAAAAACCCCCTATAATCGCCTAAACCCAAAGAGTCGCCATGACCGACGAAACCGAGAAGACGAGCCTTCCTGCGCCATCACCCGCCCCGCGCCGCGCGCGTTCCGTCGCCGGAGGGCTTGCGCTGCTCTTGTCGCTCGTGACCCTGATCGGCCTGGGCTATGTCTGGTACCTGCTCTCCTACAAGTCCCATATCGTGGGGCTCGATGTGACGAGAAGCTTCCAGGCGCAAAGCCAGGCCCTCATCCAGCTGAACACGAAGATCGCGTCCCTGGAGCAGACGCAGGCCGCGAGCCGCAAGGCCATAGCCGATCTGGCACAGCGCCAGGCGTCGCTCGCCACCGCCAACCGTCCGGGGCGCCACTGGCGGGTGCGGGCCGCAGCCGACCTGCTGCTCATAGCGAACGACCAGCTGCGCTTCCAGCATAACGTCCCGCTGGCGCTGCTCGCCCTCCATCAGGCGCAACGCGAGCTGCGTCGCCAGGATGACCCGCGGCTGCTGCCGGTGCGCAAAGCCATCCTCCAGGAGATCCTGCGCCTGAAGGCGCTGCGTCACCAGCACACCTCCACCATGGCGCTCGATCTCGTGGTGCTTGCCCGCAGCGCCCGGACTCTGCCGCTCTCCCTGCCGCGCGCCTTCCCCGAAAAAACGGCTGCGGCCGCGAACCCGGCCGCGCTCCCGTTCTGGCGGCGCGCGGTCGATGGCATCTGGCAGGACTTCACGGGGCTCATACGGATCCACAAGGAGCCGGTGCACGAGCGCGCTCTCCTTGCGCCCAAGCGCGCCTACTTCGCGCGCGAGAACCTGCAGATCCGCCTCTACGGGGCGCAGCTCGCCCTCCTCGAGCACCGCCCGGCGCTCGTCGCCGCCGACCTCGGCGCGGCCGACCGCTGGATCAGACGTTATTTCGACGTGAAGGCGCGTTCCACGCAGGCGGTCTTGGCGAAGCTGCAAGACATCAGGCAAAAGAACCAGGCCTTGAAGTGGCCCGACATCTCGCAGTCCCTGCATCTCCTGCGCCGACTGTCGCGCGCCGCCTCATGAAGATCCTGTCCGGCATCGTCCTTTTGCTCGTCGCCACGGTCCTCGTGACCTTGGCGGCCATGCACAACCCAGGCTATGTGCTGATCGAGCGCAGTCCCTGGAGCATCGAAATGCCGCTCACGCTCTTCGTGCTGCTCCTGATCGCGGCGGTGATCCTGCTCTACACCCTGCTGCACTTGACGATGCGGCTTTTGCGCATCCCCAGGGATGTCGGCCGCTGGCGCCTGGACCGCCGCCTGCGCCATCAGCAAAGGGCCCTTCACGCGGGTCTCATCAAGTTTCTCGAGGGCGACCATGCGGGTGCCGAGAAGGAGCTCGTGGGCGACATCAAGGCCGAGGACGTGCCGGGCATCCACTATCTCGTGGCGGCCTGTGCGGCCCAGGGCCAAGGGCACCACGAGGAGCGCGACGAATACCTCACCCAGGCACAGCGCGCACCGGGGCTCGCGCTTGCCGCGGGTCTCCTGCAGGCCTATCTGCACGAGGCGGGCCGGGAATACGAACGCAGTCTCGCCACCTTGAACGCGCTGCGGATCTCCCATCCCGGCAATCGCACAGTGCTGCGTCTGCTCGCGCAACGGGCGCGCGGCCTGCGGGACTGGACCACGGTGACCCAGCTCGCGCCCGAGCTGCGCCGCCAGAAGGCCATGGAACCTGCCGCGATCGACGATCTCGAGCGCGATGCCCACCGTCAGCTCCTGATACTCGCCGCCACTCACACGCAGGCGGATACCGAGGCCGTGTGGCGCGCCATACCGAGGAACCACCGCCAGCATCCCGCGCTCATCGCCCTCTACGCCCGCAGCCTCATCCGGCGCGGGGACACCGAGGAGGCCGAGCGGCTTCTGATCCCCGCCTTGCGCCACGAGCCCGTGGATGAGCTCTATAGCGCCTATGGGGAGCTGCGGGGCGACGAGGTGCTACGCTACCTCTCGCAGGCCGAAAACTGGCTCAAGATCTCGCCGCAGAGCAGCTCCCTGCTCTTGGCGCTCGCCAAGCTCGCGCTCGCCGCCAATCTCCCCGGCAAGGCCCGCGAGTACGCCGAGCGGTGCGCCCGCCAGAACCCCCCGTCCGACGTCTACGCGGAACTTGCGCTCGTCATGGAGCGCCTGGGCGACGAGGCGCGGTCGCGCGAATACTGCCGGCGGGGGCTCGATCTCCAGAAGACCAAGGGCGACAACAAGCCCCCCGAGGCGCTGTTTCTTCCCCTGCCCTAAAAACCCGACACCGTCCCCATAGGCCCGACCGCAGCCCCGGGATGATAGGGGGCGCCCCCCGAAAAACGGGCCCCGGTCCAGGATCACGCCCCGCCGGCGACGACGCACGGGCCATGAACCGCCCGCGAGATGGCGCCCGATCCGCGTACGGCGTCCGGCCCGCGGACGCGCCTGGGAAAAAGCCGCGCCGGTAGGATAGCCCCCGAAAAAACGCGGCGTGTGCGCAAAGGCTTCGGGGATCCTGTCGCGCGACGCCTGGATGGGGAGA
>JAKAXT010000001.1 GCA_021816425.1 Pseudomonadota bacterium
TGAGCAGCGAGGACGGGTCGCGCGACTGCGCCTCGACGTTCACCGCGCCGTAGCCGTAGACGGGATCCATGATGGGCGGCAGGAAGAGGCGCTGGGGATCGGCGCGCGAAAAGCCCGCGTTGCGATCCGGGCTCCATTGCATGGGCGTGCGCACGCCGTTGCGGTCGCCGAGATAGATGTTATCGCCCATCCCGATCTCATCCCCGTAATAGATGATGGGCGACCCCGGCATCGACAAAAGGAGGCTGTTCATCAGGCGGATCTTGTCGAAATCGTTGTCCATGAGCGGCGCGAGCCGGCGCCGTATGCCGAGATTCAAACGGGCCTTCCGGTCGGCCGCGTACATCTGGTACATGTAGTCACGCTCCTTGTTCGTGACCATCTCCAGGGTCAACTCATCGTGGTTGCGCAGGAAGATCGCCCACTGGCAGGTCTCGGGGATATCGGGCGTCTGCTTCATGATCTCGACGATCGGGTGGCGGTCCTCCTGCGCTATCGCCATATACATGCGCGGCATGAGCGGGAAGTGGTAGGCCATGTGGCACTCGTCCCCGCCACCGAAGTAGTCGCGGACATCCTCGGGCCATTGATTGGCCTCGGCAAGCAACATGCGGTTGTTGTAGCGGCCGTCGATGACCGAGCGCATATAGCGCACCACCCTGTGGGTCTCCGGGAGATTTTCGTTGCTCGTCCCTTCGCGTACGCACAGATAAGGGATGGCGTCGAGGCGCAGGCCGTCTACGCCAAGCCCGAGCCAAAACTCCATGACCCGCACCACCGCCTTTACGACCTGCGGATTATTGTGGTTCAGGTCCGGCTGATGAAAGAAGAACCGGTGCCAATAATAAGCCTTGGCCGTCTCATCCCATGCCCAGTTGGACTTCTCGCTGTCCGTGAATATGATGCGGGTGCTTTCAAACTTCTTGACGGTATCGCTCCACACGTAGAAATCGCGCTTCGGCGAACCCTTTGGCGCGCGCCGCGCCGCCTGAAACCACGGGTGCTCGTCGGATGTGTGGTTTATGACAAGCTCGGTTATGACCCGCAGACCGCGCTCATGCGCCGCCCGCACGAATTGCAGGAAGTCGCGTCGCGTTCCGTAATCCGGGTGGACATTGCGGTAATCGGCGATGTCGTACCCGTCGTCCCGCATGGGCGACGGGTAGAACGGCAGGACCCACAAGGTATCCACACCGAGGTCCTGCAGGTAATCCAGCTTCTGGGTCAACCCTACGAAGTCGCCGATACCATCGCCGTTGCCGTCGAAGAAAGCGCGCACGTGCAACTCGTAGATGACCGCATCCTTGTACCAGAGCGGATCGTCCGATATTCGCGACACCTCGGCTTTTGCTTTTCTTTGCATAGTCCGCCTAGGAGTAGTAGTCGAAGTCGTGTTCGGTGCCCACGTACCCTCGGGGCCGGAAGATGTGGGCCGGCGTTTGTTCCGGCGAAAGCTCCACGTAGTGGTGGTTTCCGTTCCAGAGGTAGCGGGCATCCGACAGGAGATCGTGCATCTGCACGGGCCGGCCGGGGGCCCCCGCCGGGGCATGAGCCGGCCACTCGATCCACCCCGACTGACGGTGGTGCGGGTCGAGATTGACCACCACGAGCACGGTCGACTCCCCGTCATCGGCGGTCTTGCTAAACCCGATCAGGTTATCGTTGTCTATGGCGTGAAATACGAGATTCCCATCGCTCTGCAAGGCCTTATTCGCGCGGCGTATGGCGTTCAGCCGGGTGATGATCGCGCGCAGGCTGTCGGCCCGCGCGAGATCCCATGCGCGCCTCTGATACTTTTCGGAATCACGGTACTCTTCGCTGCCGGGTTCGCGGGGTTGCGATTCCAGGAGTTCGAAGGCGGGACCGTAGATGCCGTAGGTGGCGCTCAAGGTCGCCGCGAGGACCAGGCGGATGATGAAGGCCGCCCGCGGGGCATGCTGCAGGAAGGCGGGAAGGATGTCCGGCGTGTTGGGCCATACATGCGGCCTGAAATATTCGCGTCCGGGTCCTTGGTTGAGCTCCGTGAAGTACTCGGTCAACTCGCGCTTCGTATTCCGCCACGTGAAGTAGGTGTAGGAGTGCGTGAAGCCGAGCTTCGCAAGCCTATGCATGACCTTCGGGCGCGTAAAGGCCTCGGCCAAGAACAAGACATCCGGGTATTCCGCCCGAACCTCCCGTATAAGCCATTCCCAGAACGAAAAGGCCTTCGTATGGGGGTTGTCGACGCGGAAGATGCGCACGCCCTCGCCTATCCAGAAGGTGACGACGCTCTTCAGCTCCTGCCATAAGGCCCGCCAATCCTCCGTCTCGAAGTCAAGCGGATAGATGTCCTGGTACTTCTTCGGCGGATTCTCGGCGTACTGGATGGTGCCGTCGGCCCGATGACGGAACCACTCCGGATGCTCGGTCACATAGGGATGGTCCGGGGCGCATTGGAAGGCGATGTCGAGCGCCACGGCGATCCCGTTTCTTGCGGCCTCGTCACGAAACGCCCGGAAGTCGGCGAGCGTGCCGAGTTCGGGGGCGACGGTCTTGTGCCCGCCCCGGGCGCTGCCGATCGCCCAGGGGCTGCCGACATCGGCCGGGTCCTGGCTCAGGGTGTTGTTGGGCCCCTTGCGCAGACGCTCTCCGATCGGCGAAAGCGGCGGCAGATACACGACGTCAAAGCCCATGCCGGCCACGTAGGCCAGCATGGGACCGGCATCCCGCAGACGCCCGCCCCCGGGGCCACCGACCGACCGCGGAAAAAATTCATACCACGCACTAAACCGCGCGCGCTCCGGATCCACGCGCACCGCAAACTCCGTCTCGAGCGCCGTCTCATGTTCGTGCGACGAGAAGCGGTAGACGCGCTCGGCGAGCCTTTCGTCGAGCAGCGCGGCGCGCTTTTCCTGGAGCGCGGCATCGCCCTCGAGAAGGGCCCGCGCCGCGTGCAGCGGGCGCCCTTCCCGCGCGCCCGCGTTCGCCGCCGCCGCCGCTATCATGGCCGCGGCCTGCTGAAAGACCAACGCGAGATCCGGGTCGTCCAAAGGTCTGCGCGAAAGCTCCTGGCAGAGCGAGCCGAAGCGGTCTATGTGGGCGCGTACCGTGTAGTGATAGAGGCCGAGCTCGGAGACCACGAACGTCCCGCGATAGCGATCATTGCCGACAGCCGCCATGCGCGCGCGACTCCAGGTCCTTCCGTTGGGTTTGCGCACGCACAGCACGCAGGCCACGACATCGTGCCCATCGGCCAAGACGTCGGCATCGACGGTCACGACGTCGCCTATGACCCGCTTCACGGGGAAACGCCCGCAATCCACGACCGGACTCAGCGCATCGATGACGACCCGGTTCCGCCCGTCCTGCGGCATCGGCGCGCCCTTCGCCTGCGATCGCGCCACCGTCTACCCTCCCCGCACAGGCGGCGCCTGAAAGGCCACGAGGGCAAGCGGGGGCAATACGAGGTTGAGCGACTGGAGTTGTCCGTGGGCGCCCACCGGTACCGTTTCCAGGCCCCCGAGATTGCCCTGGCCGCTGCCCCCGTAGACCGAGGCATCGGTATTCAGGATTTCCTTCCAGGTCCCCTCGCGCATCACGCCAAGCCGGTAATTGTGGCGCGGCACGGGGGTGAAATTACAGATCACGAGGACCGGGTCGCCGCCGGGTCCCGCGAACCGATAGAAACTTATGACGCTCTGCTCCCAGTCCCCGCTGTCCGCCCAGCGGAACCCGTCGGGGTCGGGATCGGCGGCATGCAGCGCCGGTTCCTCGCGATAGAGGCGGTTAAGGTCGCGCACGAGCTGCTGGATGCCCCGATGCGGGGCATGGTCCAGCAGGTGCCAATCGAGACTGCCCTCGTGGCTCCATTCCCGCCACTGGGCGATCTCCGCGCCCATGAACAACAGCTTCTTTCCGGGATGACAGAACATATAGCCGAGCAGCAGACGCAGGTTCGCGAACTTCTGCCAATCGTCGCCGGGCATTTTGCCTATGAGCGACCCCTTGCCATAGACCACTTCGTCGTGCGAAAGCGGCAGCACGAAGTTTTCCTGGAAGGCGTACCAGAGACTGAAGGTAAGCTGCCCCTGGTGGTACCTGCGGTAGATCGGCTCCCGCTCCATGTAGTCGAGCGTATCGTGCATCCAGCCCATATTCCATTTGTAGCCGAACCCGAGCCCACCCATGTAGACCGGTCGGGAGACCTGCGGCCACGCGGTCGACTCTTCGGCCATCGTCTGGACATCGGGATAATGGCGGTACACGGCCTCGTTCAGATCCTGCAGAAACCGGATCGCCTCTTCGTTCTCGCGGCCACCGTGGGAATTCGGGACCCATTCGCCCGCCGGCCGCGCGTAGTCGCGGTACAACATGGAGGCGACGCCATCTACCCGCAACCCGTCGATATGGAATCTCTCGAGCCAAAAGAGGGCGCTCGACACGAGTATCGATCGCACTTCGTGCCGTCCATAGTTGAAGATGCTCGAATGCCATTCCGGGTGATAGCCGCGACGGGGGTCGGCATGCTCGAAAAGATGGGTGCCATCGAAAAGCCCGAGCCCATGCAGGTCGGTCGGAAAGTGCGACGGCACCCAGTCGAGTATCACCCCTATGCCCTCGCGGTGCAGGGCGTCGATCAGGTACATCAGGTCCTCGGGCGTTCCGAACCGCGCCGTCGGGGCGAAATAACCCGTGGTCTGATAACCCCACGAGCCGTAGAACGGATGCTCCGTAAGCGGCATGAACTCGACATGAGTAAACCCCATGTCGGCGACGTATGCAGGCAACACGGCGGCCAGTTCCCGGTAGCTGAGCCAGCGCCCGCCCTGTTCGGGGACCCGCCGCCACGACCCCGCGTGCATTTCATAGATGCTCACCGGAGCGGACAGGCCTATCTTTCGACCGCGCGATCGCATCCAGGCGCCGTCGCCCCATGAGTACGGGAAATCGCATACGACCGACGCGGTACGCGGGGGCTCCTCCGCGCGAAACGCAAAGGGGTCGGCCTTCTCGACCTCGTAGCCCGCCACACTGGAGACGATGTGGTACTTGTAGAGCGCACCGGGACCTATCTCCGGAACGACGCCCATCCAAAGCCCCGATCCGTCCTCGCGGACTCTGAGGGGGTGGGCATCCTTTCGCCAACCATTGAAATCCCCTATGACCGACACGGACCGCGCGTTCGGTGCCCATACCGCGAAATGGACCCCGATCCCTTCGGGCGAGCGCACAGGATGCGCCCCAAGCTTATCGTAGAGCTTGACGTGCCGCCCCTCGCGGAAGAGGTAGACATCCTCCGGACTGAACCATGAGTCGCCATCTCCAAACAGCGCCTCGCGTCTCACTCCCCTCCCACCTGGCATCCACTGCCCTCCCGGCCTCGATCACGCGCAGGGCGGGCGCCCTGAGCTTATCCTGTTGAGCCATGTTACGGACCATGTCCGGGCATGACAAGTAGCGAAACGTCCGGAACGTCGCCGAGAAACGCCAGTCCCTTCGACAGCCGTGCGACCATTCGCGCACGCCGACTGTCTCCCGGCCCGCGCGGCAAGGCGCCGGCCCCGTTCCACGAAACACAGACGGCGCGCGCTCGCGACCGAGGCGCGGACCCGCGACCGATTAGCGCGGCCGCGCCCCCGTCCGCCGAAAGAACGTGCCCGGCATCGGGCGGTCTGTGGTATGAATAAGGGCGGCCAGGCGCCCTGTGGCATAATAGCTGCAGGTGCAATCAGAGGGGCGCGAGCCCCAAATCAACGATCGCAAAAGGTCATCACGTGCCCGGTACCCGCTACCCGCTGGAAGTCCAGCCCAACATCCCGCCGCGGCTTGCGCGTCTGTCCGAGCTTGCCGTGGATCTCCTGTACAGCTGGAACCGCCCGATCCGCCTCCTGTTCGTCCGGCTCGACCCGGCGCTCTGGGAGCGGTGCGGTCGCAATCCGAAACTCATGCTGCGACGCGTCGCGCAGGAGCGGCTCGACGAAGCGGCGCAAGACGCGCTGTTCCTCGAAGAGTATCAGCGGGCGCTGTCGCTGCACGACACCTACCATACGGTGCGCCTGTCATCGAGACTCATGGACCTCGACCCCAAAACCGACTTGGTGGCCTACTTCTGCGCTGAATTCGGCCTGCACGAAAGTCTTCAGATCTACTCCGGAGGACTCGGCATTCTGGCGGGCGACCACTGCAAGGCGGCAAGCGACCTCGGTCTGCCGTTCGTGGCCGTGGGACTGCTCTATCGACAAGGCTATTTCACGCAGACGATAGATGCCCAGGGCAACCAGATCGTCGGCACGGCGCCGGCGCTGCTTGCCGACCTCCCGGTGACCCCGGCCTGCGATAGCGAAGGCCGCGAGCTGCGGGTGTCGGTGGCCCTTCCCGGGCGCACCGTCGCCCTCAAAATCTGGCGCGTGGTCGCGGGCCGCATCTCGCTCTACCTCCTCGACAGCGACATCCCGGAGAATACGGCCGCCGACCGCGGGATCACCTGCCAGCTCTACGGAGGCGATCGCGAGACGAGGCTCAGGCAGGAGATCGTCCTTGGGGTGGGCGGCGTGCGCGCCCTGCGCGCCGCGGGGCTCGAGCCCACCGTATGGCACATCAATGAAGGCCATCCCGCCTTCCAGATCCTGGAACGCTGCCAGGAACTCGTAAACCAGGGGCTCGATTTTGATTCCGCCCTGGAGATCGTAGCTGCCGGGACGGTCTTCACCACGCACACCCCGGTGCCCGCGGGCCACGACATCTTCGACGAAGAACTGTTCGGTCGCTACCTCGAATCCTATGTGGCGCAACTTGGGATCGATATTGCCGAACTGAAGGGGCTCGGATCGAGCCCGATAAGCCAGAGCGGATTCAACATGACCGCTTTCGCCCTGCGTGGATCGCGCCTGCACAACGGCGTAAGCCGCATCCACGGGGAGATCGCCTCGCGCATGGAGGCCTATATCTGGCCCCAGATCCCCTGGGCCGAGAATCCGGTGGGTCACGTGACCAACGGCGTCCATGTGGCGACCTTCCTTGCCCAGGAATGGAGCAGCCTCTTTGATGTGCGATTCGGCAGCGAATGGCGCAACAAGCTTACCGAAGCCAGCTATTGGGATCGGATAGATACGATCCCGGACCACAGCTACTGGAGCGTCCATCAGTCCTTGAAGGCCGCGATGCTGGAGGCGGTAAAGAAGCGGGTCACCCGCCAGTATCGCCGCAATGGGGTGGGTGAGGGCCTGATCCGCCGTCTCACGCGCCAGCTCGAGCCGGACGCCAAGGGCCCGCTCGTCATAGGCTTCGCGCGGCGCTTCGCGACCTACAAGCGCGCCGGACTGCTCTTCGAGGACCCCGCGCGCCTGGCGCGCCTCCTGGGCGACCCGGAGCGCCCCATGCTCCTGCTGTTTGCAGGCAAGGCCCATCCCCACGACCATCCGGGCCAGAACCTCATCCGACTGGTCCATGAATTCTCGAGACGCCCCGAATTCGAGGGAAAGATCATCCTGATCGAAGGCTACGACCTCTCGCTGGCCCGTCGCCTCGTGACGGGGGTCGATGTCTGGCTGAACACCCCGGAATACCCGCTCGAGGCGAGCGGCACGTCAGGGCAGAAGGCCGCCATAAACGGGGTTGTCAATCTGAGCGTGCTCGATGGGTGGTGGGGCGAGGGCTATGCCGGCGACAATGGCTGGGGGATCTGCCCGCACAAGGGGCTCATCGACAATGCCCAGCGCACCCGCGAGGAGAGCGCGGAATTGCTCGACATCCTCGAACAGCAGGTCCTGCCCCTCTACTTCGATACGGCCGAACACGGCTATTCGCGCCCGTGGATCGCGACATCGAAGACTGCCATGCGCCGAGCCATGCCGGTCTTCAACGCCGAGCGCATGGTCCTTGAGTATGCGCGCGACTACTACAGCAAGGCGGCGCGCCATGCCCGCCTTCTGGGCCAAGAGGATGCGGCGGGCGGGCGGGCGCTCGCCCACTGGAAGCAGGCCGTGGTGGCGGCGTGGCCCGGAGTGCGGCTCGAGCACGGCACCGATGCACCGGAATCGCTCAAAGTCGGTGAATCCCTGCGTCTCACGGTCCTCGTCCAGGCAAACGGCCTGCGCCAAGACGATTTCATCGTCGAGTGCCTGTTCGAGTCTCAGGACGACCTGGGCGAGCATATCCCCCGTGGCCAGGTGCCACTGACGCCAGCCGGCGTCGACGATGAAGGGCGCCTCGTCTTCCAGCTCGACCACAGACCCGAGACGCCGGGCTTCCAGACACTGCGGATCCGGGCCTACCCCCACCACGCCCTGCTCGCACACCGTTTCGAGATGGGCTGCATGGTCTGGCTCTAGCCAGGGTCCTCCCGACCGATCCGCCGTGCCGTACGGCGCTCGCCGCACACCCGGGCCCCAGGGCCTCCTTGCCCCGGGAGAAGGGGACCGGGACCGGCAATGCCCGGGCGGGCCCACGGGCGCCGCGCGCCACGGAAGGAAGGGGCTTCGGGCCGGCGACGCGCCGCCTAGAGCAACGGATGGGCCTCGACCCTGCCATGGAACGCCCATCCGCTGCCCTATCGCAGCGGCTCGAGCCTCTGCTGCCGCCGATGTTCGATGATCCGCGATCAGGCCCGGCCCCAACCGTCCGCCACCGTCTCCTGACGATGGACGCGGGACTTGCCCCAGAGTCGCCCCGCCGGCCGGGCCGGGTACTTTCCGAGCCATGCCCGTCTCTGAAAACGGCTGCGGCGCAAGGGGCTTTTAGCGAACCGGCTTTGCGGAGGCGCGGCGGCTCGTACGCTGAATGGTGACGGGCGTTGTCCGAAGGCCGGTCTTGGCATCGCATCCGCGGGCGCCAAAGACGACCACGCCACGCATCGACGACCCCCACGGGGTTTTGAGCGGTCGGCCGGGTGCTCTACGTGCCCACCGTCTTCTTTTCCATTGCGGCCATCACCGGCCTCTGCCCGGGGCTCATCCTGGCGCGTCTTAACGGTTCCGGAAAAGAACGAGCCGCGAAAGACCCCGGTTCATCGCAGCCTTGCGTCGCCCGGGCTGCGCCGCGGGATCACGTCAACGGCCCCGAAACGGGGAGTGAGTGACGGCCCCCCTTCTCCTGCAACCGGGCCCCCGCCAAAAACCGCCTCAACCCTCGGTGCGACCGTACAGGAAGGCCAGTCGCGCCAGGCGCGCCGCGGCGTGGTCCGGGACGTCGCTCCACTGAAACCGGAATTCCCAGTTACCGGTCGACATCCCGGGCGTGTTCATGCGCGCGATGCTGCCGAGGCCGAGCACGTCCTGCCAGGGAACGACGGCGAAGCGGGCGACCGATGCGATCACGGCCCGAAGGGCCGCCCACGCGGGCGCCTCGTCGACCTCCGGCAGATAGGCGCGCACGAGCTCCCGTTGCGCCTCCGACAAGGCCGCGTGCCAGCCGACGCTCGTATCATTGTCGTGGGTGCCGGTATAGGCAACGCAGTCGGCCACATAGTTGTGCGGCAGGTGCGGGTTTTTGGGATCGCCATCGAATCCGAACTGCAGGACCCGCATGCCCGGGAGGCCGTGGCGGTCCCGCAGGCCATAGACGTCGTCTGTGATAAGACCGAGGTCTTCTGCGATCAGCGGGAGCTCCCCGAAGGCATCCGTCAGCGCCGAAAGCATGGCGTCTCCCGGGACTGCCATCCATTCGCCGCCCGCGGCCGTGGGCGCGTTTGCCGGGATCGCCCAGGACGCGGCGAACCCCCGAAAGTGATCTATTCTTATCCAATCGAAAAGCTGGCGCTGGGTGCGCACGCGCTCCCGCCACCAGGAGAATCCGTCGGCCGCCATGCGCGCCCACCGATAATGCGGGTTGCCCCACCGCTGGCCATGCGCCGAGAAGTAGTCGGGCGGTACGCCAGTCACGATCTCCGGGCGTCCCTGCGCGTCCAGAACGAAGAGATCGCGATGCGCCCAAACGTCGGCGCTGTCTTCGGCGACGAAGATGGGGACATCGCCGAAGAAGCGCACGCCGCGCGAGCGCGCGTAGTCCTTGAGCGCATGCCACTGGCGGAAGAACACGAACTGCTCGAAGGCCACCAGCTCGAAGGGTTCCGAGCCCACGATGGCCGCGAGGGCATCCGGCTCGCGATCCTTGAGGGCCGCCGGCCATTGCCACCAGGGCGCGCCGCCCTGCCCGGCCTTTATGCACTCGTAGGCGCAGTAATCGGACAACCACGCCGCGTGGTCCCGCCTGAAATCGTCGAACGCAGCTTTGGTCGCCGCGCCGCCGCGCTCCTCGAGATGGACATAGGCGCTGCGGAGCGCCGTCCGGCGCGCCGGCGCGTCCACGGAGCGGGCGTGCGCCTCGGAGGCCTGAAGCCAGCCCTGGTCGACCAGATCCTGGAGATTGATGAGCCCGGGATCGCCGGCGTGCGCCGAGGGGCTGTTGTACGGCGAACCGCCGCCGGGCGGTCCGAGCGGCAGCACCTGCCAGACCGTCGCCCCGGCCGCGCGCAGGACATCCACGAAGCGTCGGGCCTCGGCGCCGAGCGTCCCTTTGGGCCCCTCTCCGGGCAAGGAGCTCGGGTGCAGCAAAATGCCGAGACGCCGGCGATCCAGGACTGGCACGCTCCGCGCCGACCCAGCCGTCATACCGCCCCTGAGCTGCGCATGGCCCCGCTGCGTTCGCAGCGCTCGCTGCCCTGCTGGACGAACGCCTCCGCGACCATGGGCGGTGGCGGCTCACCGAGGATGCGATAGAGGTCATTGATATGGCAGCGATAGAGGCGCTCGAAGTCGCGGACCGATTCCCGCGGGTTGTAATCGCCGAACCACCAGCACCAATCGGATCCCTCGCACACGGCCAGGGCCTCGGCGGCCCGCTCGGCGTCCTCGGCCGACAGGCGACCCAGGCCCACGACCCGGTCGTAGTCCTTCTTCGCCTGCACGAGTATCTCCCAGCCACGGTTCTTGTCGGGACTGCCTATCCAGGTCGCGAACGTCCCGTTGACCCAGCTGCCGGCCACGAGGGACGGCAGGGCGACCGGGGCATGCCCCTCCTTCAGATAGTCCGAGAAGGTCGTGAGGTGGATCAGGGGGTGCCCCGCAAGCCGCTCGTACAGCGCCCGCAGGAAGTAATAGGCGTTCTCGGGATAGTATTCCCAGGCGTTTTCACCATCCATGATGATCGACACGATCGGCGCATGATCGGGGTCGGCGGCGCGGGCGATGGTCTCGAGATGGGATAGCAGATTGCCGACCGCATCATCGGCATGCCAGTCGGCGTAGGAAAAGCCGATCAGATCCGAGAGCCCATCGTCCCGAAAGAAACAGCGTATGGGCCGGCCCGGACCACCGTAGGCGCGATGTCGGCTCGCGCCGCCCGCGTCCTCGCCGCCCGCCTGTATGCTGTGGCGCAGGACGCGTTCGCCCGATGCCGTCCAGTGCAACCCGGCATCATCCAGGAGCGCGAGCGTCTGGGCGCTTATACCCCCTTCGGCCGGCCAACAGCCGGCCGGGGCGTATCCGAAGTGTCGGACAAAGGCCGCCCGGCCTGCCTCGATCTGCCAGCGCGCCCGCTCTTCTCCGCCCGGATAATGCTCGACGGCGGGCAGCCTGACGTCCGGTTGCGCCTCGCGCGCCACCGCGAAGTCCAGCAGAAGCGGCACCATGGGGTGCGCATAGGGCGTGAACGACAGCTCGATCCGGCCGCTTTCGGCAAGCGTGCGATAGCGGGGCACGATGCCCGCAAGCACTTCCGCGATCACGACGAGCAAAGTCCGCGTGGCCTCCTCGTCGAAGCCCTGAGCCCGGCTCATGAGCTGTTGCACGCGGGCGTCGCTACGGCGCACCGTTTCACCAAGCCAGCCCAGGTGGTACCACATCACGAGGTCACGCAAATAGCGGTCGTCGAGATAGGCGCATAGCCCGGGGTCCGCGATCACGGGCTCGGCAAGCGCGGTCAGCCTCCTGAAGGCCGGAAACCGCTCGATCACGCGCGCCTTGTTGGCCCTGAGACAGGCCTCTATGAGCCCCGCGCGCTCCGGTCCGGGCGGAGGCCAGTGGCCGGCAAGCGCCGCCAGCAGCGGATCCCGCAGCGGCGTACGGTCCTGGAGATAGGCCCGAGTCTGCTCGACGTAATCGGCAATCTGATCGAGAAGAACGGGCGAGAAGTTCACGACCGCGCGAGCGAGCGGGATCGCCTCGATATGCGCCACCATGTCGACGTAGTCCTTGATGGCATGCAGATATGTCCACGGCTGCTGGTACTGGCCATCGGACAGACGCCGATACTGCGGCTGGTGCATGTGCCAACATAGGACCAGATTGAGGCCCGCTTTATCGCGCATGATGCAGATCCTGGCCCAGCATCTCGGGCGTCACCACCACCACGCCCCCGGGGGTGACATGGAAGCGGCGCGCGTCCTCTTCGTGATCCCATCCGATGGTCATGCCCTCCGGTATGCGGCACCCCTTGTCGATGATCGCCTTGCGGATACGGCAGTGCCGGCCTATCTCGACATTGCCCATGACGACCGAATCCGCGACCTCGGTATAGGAGTGCGCGTGCACGGCGGAGAAAAGCAGCGAGTGGCGCACGATCGCGCCGGATATGACGCAGCCCCCGGATACCATGGAATCCACGGCCATGCCCCGGCGCCCGTCATCATCGAAGATGAACTTCGCGGGCGGGTGCTGCTCCTGGTGGGTCCAGATCGGCCACGACGTGTCGTAGAGATTGAGCTCCGGGGTCACGCCGATCAGTTCCATATTGGCTTCCCAATAGGCGTCCAGGGTCCCCACGTCGCGCCAATAGGCCGTCTGGCCGCTGCTGTCGTTGGCAAAGGCATAGGCCATGACGCGGTAGCGCGCCATGGCCTCCGGTATGACGTTGTGCCCGAAATCATGCTGCGACTTCTTGGTATCGGCGTCCCGGATCAGCTGCTCATAGAGAAAGCTCGCGCTGAATACATAGATCCCCATGGAGCCGAGCACCGTGTCGCCGCCTGGCACGGCAGGCATGGGATTCTCCGGCTTCTCGTCGAATCGCACGATCCGGCCTTCATCGTCCGTCGCCATGACCCCAAAGTCGCTCGCGCGCCCAAGCGGCACGTGGACGCAGCCCACGGTCAGGTCCGCGCCCTTGCGCACGTGATAGGCGATCATGGGCCCGTAGTCCATTTTGTAGACGTGGTCGCCGGCCAGGATCAGGACGTATTCGGGATTGTGATTGCGGACGATATCGAGGTTCTGATAAACGGCGTCGGCCGTGCCCGCATACCAGGAGGATTCGATCCGCTGCTGCGCCGGCAAAAGCTCCACGAATTCCCCGAAATCCCCGCGCAGGCTTCCCCATCCCTTCTGGATATGATGGATCAGGGAATGGGCCTTGTACTGCGTGAGGACACCGATGCGGCGGATTCCGGAGTTCACGCAATTCGACAGGGGAAAGTCGATGACCCGGAATTTGCCGCCGAACGGCACGGCTGGTTTCGCGCGCCACATCGTCAGATGCTTAAGTCGCGAGCCGCGGCCTCCGGCCAGGATGAGCGCAAGGGTGTTGCGAGTAAGGTGGCTTACGAATCTGGGTGCTTGGTCCATAGGACAGCCGTTCCTCGTTTTAATGGATGGTACAGACGCCGCCTTCCTGTCGAGGCCGTCGCCCGGGACCCGCGCGCGAGCCGCGACGAGACGCCTCCGCCAGGGTGCGCGCCGATCAGCCGCCGCGCATCGCCAGATAGCGCTCGATCAAGGCCGCGGTCGAACTGTCGTGGATCGCTTCGGCGGCGCCACCTTGCATTTCCGCCACGATGCGCCGCGCCAGCACCTTGCCCAGCTCCACGCCCCACTGATCGAAGGAATCGATGCCCCAGATGACGCCCTGGGTAAAAACGACATGCTCGTAGAGGGCGATGAGCGCGCCCAGCGTGCGCGGCGTCAGGCTCTCGCCCAGAATGATATTGGTGGGCCGATTCCCTTCACAGACCCGGAAGGGGATCTCCTCGGGGGAGGCCCCCTCCTCCGCGAGCTTGGCGGCCGAGCGCCCGAAGGCGAGCGCCTCGGCCTGCGCCAGAAGATTTGCCATCAAAAGATCCTGGTGGCCGGACAGGCCCGCGCGCGAACGGCAGAACCCGATCAGATCGCACGGCACCGCCTTGGTCCCCTGATGCAGGAGCTGATAGAAGGAATGCTGGGCGTCGACCCCGGGCTCGCCCCAAACTATGGCGCCCGTCTGATACGCGACCGGACGCCCCGCCAGATCGACGTGCTTGCCGTTGCTCTCCATCTGGAGCTGTTCGAGGTAGGCTGGAAGCCGCGCGAGCCCGTGCGCGTACGGCAGGATCGCCTGGGTCTCCATTCCAAAAAAGTTGTTGTACCAGACCCCCAGGACCCCCATAAGCACCGGCAGATTCCGCTCGAGCGCCGCTGTCTGGAAATGCTCGTCCATCTCCCGAAATCCCGCCAGCATCTCCATGAAACGCGCCGGGCCCACCGCGATCATCAGGGACAACCCGACCGCCGATCCCAGGGAATACCGTCCACCCACCCAGTCCCAGAAGACGAACATGTGACTGGGATCGATGCCGAAACGCGCCACCTCGGTGGTGTTGGTCGAAACCGCCACGAAGTGCGCGGCGATCGCGGCATCGCTGCCGAGCCCCGCTACGCACCATTGCCGCGCCGTGCGCGCGTTGGCCATGGTCTCCTGCGTCGTGAAAGTCTTCGAGCAGACGATGAAAAGCGTCTCTGCCGGGTCCAGATCGGCAGTCGCCGCGCAAAACGCCTCGCCGTCGATATTGGCGATGAAACGGACCGCGATGTCCGCATCGGCGAAAGGCCGCAGGGCCTGGCAGGCCATTTCGGGGCCGAGATAGGATCCGCCGATGCCTATATTGACCACGGTGCGGATGCGCTTGCCCGTATAGCCCGTCCAGGAGCCATCGCGAACCCTGTCCGCGAAGGCCGCCATTTGCCCCAGGACCGCATGGACATCGGCGACCACGTCGTGCCCGTCGACCAGGATCTCCACACCCCTGGGGCAGCGCAGGGCGACATGCAGGACGGGGCGATCTTCGGTGACATTGATGCGCGCGCCCCGGAACATCGCGTCGCGCCGGCCCTCGAGCCCGCGCGCGCGCGCGAGATCGATCAGTAGGCGCATCGTATCCCGCGTGACGCGATTCTTGGAATAATCGAGATAGAGGCCGCCGCCCTCGACGGCAAGCGCCTTGCCCCGGTCCGGGTCGGCATCGAAAAGGGCGCGGAGCGTAAGACCCTCCACGGTCCGGAAATGGCTACCGAGGGCCCGCCACTCCGCGCTATCGGTCAGCGCAACGACATTGCTCTTCGCGCCCGGCGCGCCCTCGTCGCGCCGCGTATCGAATTGGTTGTCCAAGACGGCTACCTCCTAGCCCGATCTGTCGCTTCCGGTCATCCATTTGACCCTGATTCCTGGAACCCCAGCGCCTGAATTTCGGCAGTGCTTTAGATGAGACCCTAACGCGGCATGGCGGTTTAAGCAAGCCCCGCGGCGTCACCGAATCATCACGAATCGGCGCCGACCCCAAACGCCCCTCAACCCTTTTCGACATGCCCACCAAACTGATAGCGCATGGCGGCAAGCACGCGGTCGGCGAAGTCGGCGTGTCCGCGCGAGCCAAAGCGCGCGTACAGCGCCGCGGATATGACCGGCGCCGGCACGCCCTCCTCGACCGCCGCCTGAACGGTCCAGCGCCCCTCCCCCGAATCCGCCACCTGGCCGGCAAAGCCCTTGAGGTCGGGATTCCCCTGCAGCGCGGCGGCGGTGAGATCGAGCAACCAGGAGCTTACCACGCTACCGCGCCTCCAGACCTCGGCAATCTCGGCCACATCGAAGTCATATTGAAAATGTTCCGGATTCCGCAGGGGCGCGGTCTCGGCATCCTTGTCGTGAGAGGATGCGCCGACGTTCGCCCGTTTCAGGATATTGAGCCCCTCGGCATAGGCGGCCATGACGCCGTATTCGATACCGTTATGGATCATCTTCACGAAATGACCGGCGCCGTGGGGGCCGCAGTGCAGATAGCCGAGCTCGGCCGATCCAAGGCCCGCGTTCCGTCCGGGCGTGGGCGGCACGGCCGCGGCTCCGGGGGCAAGAGCCCGAAACACCGGGTCGAGGGACGCCACGGCGGACGCCTCTCCACCTATCATGAGGCAGTAGCCGCGCTCCAGACCCCATACGCCGCCGCTCGTGCCGACATCGAGATAATGGAGCCCCCGGTCGGCGAGTGCCCGCCCTCGGCGGATATCGTCCTGATAGAAGGAATTTCCGCCATCGACGACGGTGTCCCCGGCGGCCAGCAAGGGCAGAAGATCGGCCAGCAGCGCATCGACCGAGGCGGCCGGGACCATGCACCAGACGACGCGTGGCGCCGGCAGCTGCGCGACGAGGTCCGCCAGGGTGTCGGCGCCGAGTCCTCCCTGGGCCTTGAACGCCTCCACGGTCGCCCGGCTCCGGGCATAGCCGACCACTTCGTGGCCCGCGCGCAGAAGACGCTGGCCCATGTGGGCGCCCATGCGTCCCAAACCACACATTCCTATGCGCATCCTTTCCCCTTTTGCTATGATCGACCGTTCAGGCGCACCGACTCTCTTGGCACACTAACGGCTCCCCCGGAGTTTTTCCAGGGCCGAAGCGCGTCAGAGACGGCCTATGCTGTACCATGGGGGCACGCATCCCGGATCGCAACCGTTGCGGGAGGGGGACCAAGCCGTGCGAGAGAGCGACCTTTTATTGATCGGCGACATCGGAGGGACCAAGACCGACCTCCTTGTCGTATCGGAAGCGGCAGGCCTTGCCCACCCGCTCGCGCGCGCACGCTTGAAGAGCGCCGGATACCCGGATCTAAAGACCCTGCTCGGCGAGTTCCTCGCGACCACGGGCCTTACCGTACGCCATGCCTGTCTCGATGTCGCGGGTCCTGTGATAAACGGACGCGCGCATCTCACCAATCTCCCATGGGAAGTCGACGGGGCCGCCCTCTGCGCGGAGCTCGCCTTTGGCTCGGTCGACATCCTGAACGATCTCGCCGCCATCGCCCACGCCATCCCGATCCTTCAGCCGACCGATGTCAGGACGCTGAACGCGGGCGTGGAAACGTCCGCCGCGACCAAGGCCGTCATAGCGCCGGGCACGGGCCTGGGCGAGGCCTTTCTCGTCTGGGATGGGGCCCGCTATCTGCCGCAGCCCTCGGAAGGGGGCCACGTGGATTTTGCCGCGCCCACGCCCGAACTCGTGGGCCTCGCACCGTATCTGCGGGACCGCTACGACCATGTGAGCTACGAACTCGTCTGCTCGGGCGTCGGCATCCCCCATCTCTACGACTTCTTTCGCGATCAGGAGGGCGCTCAGGAATCGCCGGAGTTGGCGGCACGCCTCGCCGCGCAATCGGACCGCACGCCGCTCATCCTCGAGGCCGCCCTGCGTCAGAACGCCCCCGACGCGCTCTGCCGCGCAGCGGTCGACGCCTTCCTCACCATCCTGGCCGCCGAGGCCGGCAACCTCGCCCTCAAGGTCTTTGCCCTGGGCGGCGTCTATATTGCGGGCGGAATCCCGCCCCGGCTGCTGTCCCTCATAGACCCCCAACGCTTTGCCAGGACCTTTCGCGCCAAGGGCCGCTTCGCAAGGCTCCTCGCGCAGGTCCCCGTGCGGCTCGTGGTGAACCCCGACGCCACCCTCATGGGCACCGCCGCCTACGGCTGGGCCCGCATGCATCGCGCCATCGGATCGTCTTCGCCGCCCTGATCCCGGGCCATGTCACCATCGATATTCAGCGGTATGTGCGGCACCCGGCCGTCCCGATGGCCCTTCTGGAATCGCCCCGGAAAGCGGGACGCCCGCACGAGCCCGTTCCGGCTCGCGAGCCGTCGCGGCGGGCCTCGCGCGGGCGATCCTTCCTTGCCGCGGGAGGGACGGCGTCATGCGCGGGGGATGCCCCGCCGCCTTCAGCGCAGGTATTTTTCGAAGAACGCCAGCGTGCGCTTCCAGGCGAGTTCGGCCGCCTTCGGCTCATAGCCGAGCGGGCGCAGCTTCATGGAATCCGCCTCCTCGTTGGCGAAAGCGTGCTTGGCCTCGTAACGATGGAACTCATAAGCCACGCCGGCGCCCTTCAGTTCCCCCTCCAGGGCCTCCACGCCGCCGATGGCGAAAAACTGGTCCTGAGTCGCGAAATGCCCAAGCAATGGCGCCTTGATCCTGGCGGGATCGACGTATTCGAGCGGCGGGTAGCCGTACCAGGTGACATTGGCGTCGCTTTCCGGCACGAACACCGCGGCAAGCACCGTGAGGGCGCCGCCCATACAGTACCCGGACACGCCCACCTTCGCGCTCCCGCTTGCCTTCAGGTATTGCACGGCCCCGCGGATGTCCTCATTCGCGGCGTCCGCGAAATCGAGCCCCTCCATCAGATGCTCGGCCTCCTTGGCCTCCATGGCCACCTGCCCCCGAAAAAGATCCGGCACCAGGGCCCTGTACCCGGCTGCCGCGAACCGTTCGGCGACGCGCCTGATCTGATCGTTCAGGCCCCACCATTCCTGGATCACCACGATCCCTGGCGCCTTCGCCGGCCCCGCCAGATACCCTTCGCAGCTGCCGCCGTCCGGCCGCTTGAAACTGATCATTTCACCCATACCTGCCTCACCGACTCCCTGCATCCATGGAAACGTCCCAAGCCCTCGGCGCGCAGAGCGCCGAGGGCGGCTTACCATGATAACCACGCCCGCCGGTCGCCGGTAGGGCGCCGCGGCCCCGAGGCACCCCAAGCGCGCCGAACGACGGAGGGAATTCCCCCATCACGGCGCGCAGGCGCCCCCGAAGCCCCGCCCGCCCCGTGCCGACCGCCCGCGGCCACCCCTCTCGGCGCGGCCCGTTCCGGCCGGACGCCGCCTTAAGCCGGGGCGCGGGCCTCCCCTTCGCGGACCAGGGTGTGATAGAGCGCGCGGTAGCGCGCGGCGCTCGCCGCCCATGAAAAATCCTTGCGCATGCCGGTTTCCATGATGCGGCGCCAGCAGGCCGGCGCGCGGTAGGCGCCGAGCGCCCGCTCGATCGACTCCCACAAGGCCTGGCCCGTGGCCTCGTCGAACAGAAATCCACTGCCCTCGCAGTCGCCCGGGCCTACGCCATCGACGGTGTCGGCAATCCCCCCGGTCGCCCGCGCCACGGGGGGCGTGCCGTAGCGCTGACTGTACATCTGATTCAGGCCGCAGGGCTCGAAGCGCGATGGCATGAGAAAGATGTCCGCCCCCGCCTCCATTTCGTGGGCGAGCGCCTCGTCGAACCCGATGCGCACCGACACCGCCCCGCGATGACGGTGGGCAAGCGCGCGCAGCCCGTCCTCGAGGCCGCGTTCGCCCGTCCCGAGCACGACCAGCTGGCCGCCGGCGCGCACGAGGCGGTCTGCGACCTCGGCTACGAGGTCGACCCCCTTCTGCCACGTCAGGCGTCCGACCATCGTAAAAAGCGGTCGCCCCGGGTCGGCGGCAAGATCGAAGCGGCGCTGCACGGCCTCTTTGTTCACGGCCTTTCCGGCAAGACGGTCGCGATCATAGCGCGCGGGGATCAGGGGGTCCGTGGCGGGGTCCCAGACGCGGTCGTCGATACCGTTCACGATCCCGGTCAGGTCGTTGCGGCGACGCGTCAGCAGGCCATGCAGGCCGCAGCCCTGTCCCTCGCCCTGGATCTCCTGCGCATAGGTCGGGCTTACCGTGGTCAGGACGTCCGCGTAATGCAGGCCGGCCTTCAGGAAAGACAGGCGCCCATAGAACTCGGCGCCCTCCACGGCAAAGACCCCCGGCGGGAGCCGCAGCGCCTCCGCGGTCTCCGGCGGAAACAGCCCCTGAAAGGCCAGATTATGGATGGTCATGACCGAAGGGGCGGGCTTGGGCAGACCGGTCTTCAGCCACAAGGGCCCGAGGCCCGCCTGCCAATCATGGCCATGGAAGATGTCGGGCCGCCACAAAAGCGGCGTCTCGTCGGAGGCCAGCACGGCCGCGGCGTGGGCGAACAATCCGAAACGCTGGGCATTGTCCGGCCAGTCGCGCCCCTCGGCGTCCTGGTAGGGTCCCCCATCGCGCCCGAAGAGCCAGGGCGCATCGATCAGATAGGCGATGATGCCCGAGGGAAGCCGGGCCTTGCGCACGAGCGCCCCCAGCACCGTCGCCACGGGTGGCGCCTCGCCCACCTCGGGACGCAATGACCGGTAAAAGGGCAGGCAGACGCGCACGTCGAGTCCCGCCGCTACGAGCGCCGGAGGCAAGGCCGCCACGACATCCGCGAGGCCGCCGGTCTTCACCCAGGGGGCGCATTCCGAGGCGACGAACAGGATGCGCAGGGACCGGTCGTTCGCAGGTCCCGCCCCTGCCCCCTTTCGCGGATGGGTCGTCACGCCCGGCCTTTAATGGACCGGGCCGCCGATCGCGATGGGCTGGCCCGCAGCAATGGACTTCAGGTAACTCACGAGATCGACCATCGTCGAACCGCCATAGGCCGGCGGACGGCCCACGATCCCGTCCCTCACGCAATGGCGGATCTGGGCTTCCAGGGTCATGATCCTATGGGATTTGGCGTTATAGCGCGGGAACACGGCGGCGGCGTTGCGCAGACTTGCGATTCTGCGCCCGTCCGGGAGAAGTCCGCGCGTCAGGCCGCCATGGATATGGCAGGCCGAGCAGGTCAGGAAGCGCGGCCCCGCGTGCGGCGAGCCGCCCAGGGTCGCAAACGCGCTCGCGGCGTCGGGAACGGGCTTCACATGGCTGCCGAAGCTGTCGTCCTTGAAGATGTGCGCGCCGCGCGACACGGCTTGCTGCAAGGCGGGCGGCAAGGGCGCGGCCAAGGCATCGCCCGCCATGGCGACAGCCGACATCGCCAGCATGATCCGTACGCGCCATCCCATTCCTCGACCCCTCATGCTATCCCTCCCTTGCGATGATCCGTGGCCGAAACGGCCACCGTCCGGCAGGCCGCGACCTCACTGCGCAAGTCGCGCGACCGGGGCTTTCGTTATCGGGTCACTATACTATCGTTCGCGAAACGGCGACAGCGCCGGGGTCGCAGGCGGCGGGCTTCATGATCATCGGGGGAAGGCCGCGCGGGCCACTCCGGGCGCGGGATCCAGGACGGCCGAAGCGGCCGCCCTGGGCCGGGACTTAGTCGCGGCGACCCTGAAGGGCGCCCAGGATCTGGAGCAGGGACACGAAGATGTTCAGGACATCGAGGTAGAGGCTCACGGCGATGATGACCGGACGCGTCTCGCCGCCATTGATCATGCGGCTCGTATCGAACAAGACGAGCCCCGAGAATACGATCAGCGCCATGCCCGCCACCACGAGCTGGAGGCCCGCCAGATGGAAGAACATATTGGCGAGCGAGGCCAGCACCACGACCACGAGCCCCGTCATCAGGAAACCGCCCAGGTAACTGAAGTTGCGGCGCGACACGAGCGCGTAGATCGAGAGGCTCCCGAATATGATGGCGGTGCCAAACAAGGCCTCGGCGACGATACTCGGGCCGGCCGGCAGGCGCAGGTACATCTCGATCGCCGGACCGAGCGAGAACCCCATGAGCCCCGTGAACACGAAGACCAGCGGAACGGCCATCGGGCTTCCGCGGCCGCCCGTCCATTCCACCGCAAACAGGCTCACGAAGGCCGCGATCATGACCATGATCGGATGCTGATAGGCGAACAGCGAGCGCATGCCGATTGCCGCCGTGAACGTGCTGAACAACAAGGTCGCGGCGAGCAGCAGATAGGTCCTATGGATGACCGTGGTGACGGCAGAGCCACCCTGCACACCCGTCGACGGGACATCCGCGTACCAATTAGAACGAGCCATTCTGGCCCTCCTTACCGTGATGACGGTATAAACCGGTTATGTATGTTGACCCTTCCTACGATAACACATTCCCCAAGCGGGTTCAGACGGACCGCTCCAGCGCGTGCAGCACCGCGGCTACCAGAACGCCGACGAGTCCGATCCAGAAGAAAACCCACACCAGGGCGAGCAGAATATGCATAATGAACAACACCGCCCAGATCAGGAGCAGGCTCAAGCCCACACCCATGAGAGTCCGCTTGAGATCCCTGATCATAAATTCCCCCCAGACCCGTTGTCTGGCGCCTTATATGGGGTCGTGCCGCGGCATCGTCAAGGGCGGGCGCCGCGGTACGCGATGGCGCAGTTTCTCAGCCCCGATACCAGCTTGGCGCCGCCCCCGCCCCGGGGCGCCCCATGCCTGCGCCCAAGGGGCTGGCACAATGGTCGCCCAGGGGCCGAGGGGACGCGATCGCAGTTTCGGCGACCGCGCTTACTCCGGCCTCGCGAGGAGCCTGCATGGATGACGCGGTTTCGGTGAAACCCCGGCTTGTGGTGATCGGCGACGGCATGGCCGGCATGCGCGCCATCGAGGAACTCCCGAAGATGGCCCCCGACCCCCACGACATCACGGTCTTCGGCGATGAGCCCCACTACAACCGCATCCTGCTGTCCCCGGCGCTCGCGGGCGACCCGCATCCGACAGAGGGGTCACCATGAGCGAAACGACGAACGACATGTCCTGGCAGGACGTCGCGGCGATGGCCGACATCCCGCCACTCGGTGGCCGGATCCTCCGGCTCGCAGGCCGCGGGATCGCCCTGCTGCGCAACATCGAAGGGGGACGCGTACGCCTCCGGTGGTCGCCATGACCCTCGACCGCTCTCCGGAGATGACGACCATGATCCCGGCGCAGGACATACCAGGGATACTAAGCGCCGTGGCGCGTGGCGCCGACGGCTCCTCCGACCTGAGCCGCGAGGCCGCGCATGCCCTGTTCGCCGAGTGGTTGAGCGGACGGCTTCCCCCGGTCGCCCAGGGCGCGCTCTGGATCGCTTTCCGACTGAAGGGCGAGACCCTCGATGAACTGCAAGGCTTCGTGGCGGCCACCGAGGACTGTCTGGCGGCCCTCCCGGCCCCGGCGGGACCGAAACCCGTCGTCATCCCCTCCTACAACGGGGCGCGGCGCCACGCCAATCTCCTGCCCCTGCTCGCCTTGCTGCTCGCCCGCGAGGGGGTACCCGTGCTCATCCACGGCTCCTACGGCGGGCCCGCGGAGGACACGGCGCTTCTCCTGCCGCGCCACGATCCGAACGCACGGACGACGACAGGCGAGATACTCGCCCACCTGGGGTTCCCTCCGGTGCCCACGCGCCACACCCTGCGCGCCCAACTCGAGCACCGCCATCTGGCCTACGTGCCCCTGGACGTACTCCATCCGCGACTGGCCTCCCTCCTGTCGCTGCGCCGCACGCTCGGCGTACGGTCGAGCCCGCACACCGTGGTCAAGCTCTTCAACCCTTTCGAGACGCCCGCCGTGCAATGCGCCGCGGTCACCCACCCCCCCTATCTCGCGCGCCTGCGCGCGTTCTTCGTCGCCGCGAAATCCACGGCCCTCGTCCTGCGCGGCACGGAAGGGGAACCCGTGGCGCATGCCAGGCGGCGTCCGGCCCTGATCGGCATCGATGCCGGACGCGAGCACGAGTGGTTCGCCGAAGACCGCGCGCCCTTGACCCACATCGCCGAACTCCCGGGCGACCGGGGCGCCGCCGCGACCTGCCTCTTCATCGAAGAGGCCTTGACCGGGCGACGCCCGATCCCCGCCCCCATTCGCGACCAGGCGGCCTGCCTGCTCGTCATGAGCGGGGCCGCGAGCGACCTGCCATCGGCCCTGGCCCTGATCGGCTCGTCGCCGGGACGGGCCGGGCCCCGCCCCTAGGGTCCCGCCGCGCCCGCGTCCCGCCGGGACTACCGTCCGGGTCGCGCCGCCCCTCGCGACCATATTCCCACGAAACATGCGGATTTTCCGGCATTCTGGACCGCTATCCGCGCCCCGGGGCTGCCCGTTCAGCAGCCGCACGCGGTCGTGCCCGTATGTCGCCTTCCCTCTCCCGTTCACGCCCCGACGCGCCATCGGCCGCAGACGAGCGTCTATGATCGTCCCTACGAGACCGGACCGGTCCGCCTTCCGTGATCGGCGTCGCCGAGGCATGCCCGACGTCGTTTGCGGCTACCGAGGGCAGTTCATGGCCGCAAGCAAAAACTTTCCGTCCCCGCCCCTTGCGGAACAGCTCTTCCACGAACTCGCCAACACGCTGGACTTCGACCGCTTCTTCTTCAATGCAGCGCGGGCGGCGGGGCTTGCCGTCGGCGCAGACTACGCGGGTCTCGTGCGATGCCATGGGGACCCGCTGCGCTATGAGTTCTTTTTCGCTCTCGACCCCGGCCACGAGGACCCTCCCACGCCCGAGGTCTCGAGGGCGGGCGCCGGCGCGCTCGCGCGCGCCCTGGCCCTGGGCGAGACCGTGTACGCCCCCGAAGATCCCCCGGCCGCCCCCGCGTCCCGCCTCGGGCTCGCCGCGCAGCTCGCGGTGCCCATGCGTGTCGCAGGACGCGTCGACGGCGCGCTCGTGCTGGCCTGGCGGCACCGCCCACGGCGCCCTCCGACCCGACGCCGGCTGCGCCTTGTGGAGGCCATGGTGGCCTTCATGGGCAACGCCAGCTACCGCTCGGCGGTCGAGGCCGCGCTCACCTGCGATGCCAGGCGCGATCCCCTCACCGGATTACCCAACCGCTGCGTGCTCATGGATCGCCTGGCCCATGGCTGCCGGCGGGCCGCGCGAGACGACCGCCTGCTGGTCATTGCGCTCCTCGATGTCGACCACTTCAAAGGCATCAACGACGAACTGGGGCACGAGGCCGGCGACCATCTGCTCATGACGGTGGCCGAGCGACTGGCCCATTCCGTGCGCCTGGCCGACACCGTGAGCCGCTACGGCGGGGACGAGTTCGTGATCCTCATGGAAGACATCACGCATCTCGAGCAGATCGAGGCCGTAATCGACCGCATACTGCTCGCCGTCCGCCAACCGATCCCGCTGCAAGGGCGCACCCTGAGCGTGACCATCAGCGCGGGCCTCACGATCTATCCTTTCGACGATCAGCCGCCCGACGTCCTGCTCCGGCACGCCGACCAGGCCATGTACGAGGCCAAGCGCGCCGGGGGCGACCGCTACCACTGTTTCGAGCGCACCAATACCGCCCGCCTCACAGAGCGCGCGCAGCTGCGTCGGGACATCGAGACGGCCCTTTCGCATGAGCTTTGGGCGCCTCGCTACCAACCGATCCTCGACCGCGAGGGCCATCCGGCCGGGGTCGAGGCCCGGCTTTGCTGGGAGAGGCCCGATGGCACCATCGTGCGCGAAGAGATGGCGTCCGAACTGAGCGCGGGGCCGGCGCGAAACGACTTCCTGGATCGCCTGCTCGCGGCGACCCGCCGGGATTGCGCCGCCTACGGCCCCCCGCCCGTGCCCCTCCACATCAACATCCACGCCGCCGACCTGTACGATCGCCGACTGCCCTCCCGGCTCTCGGACTGGCGCGACGAGGTCTACGGGACCCGGGACGGGATCCTGGTCGTGGAGGTGCCGGACGACGCCCTGGCGTCCGATCCCCAGGCCGGCGCGCGGCTCGCCCTGGCCCTCCGGGCGCGTGGCCTGCGCCTCGTCGCCGATCAGTTCCAGGGACGCGAGGGCCTCGCCCACATAGCCGCGACGCCCCTCCATGGCGTCAAGTGCAGGCCGGCCGCCGATGCGACCGCGGCGCGCCTTCTGCGGGCCTTCGCCGCCGGGATGACCACCCTGGGTCTTGCCGTCTACGTCGACGGCGTCGACACCATCCCCCGCCGCATGGCCGCCGACACGCTCGGGTGGAACTACGGCCAGGGTCTCGTCTACGCCCCCGAACTCGACGCCCCGACGATGGCGCGTTGGTTCAAGACCGCCGTGGCGTCCGCGCGGCTCGCACCGGACTAGGCCGGCCCAAGGCGGACGTCCTGCCCCTTCGCGGCCGGCGTCCGCCGCCTGGCGGTACGGCGTCCCGGCCTTCCTCCCCCGACGCATGCAATGAAGCCCCCGCCGCCTCCCGTTCGGGTCCTCGATGCCGATGGGGGGCGTCGGCGCGTGAGACCGGTCGCGGGCGCAGCGCGACCTGCCAGGGCCCTCGAGGGCATTGTCCTGCTTCGAGGCCTCGTCGCGGCGCGCTCAGGAAGCGCCCCGCTGCATGTAAAGCGGGCCGTGCCCGCCGCGCGAATCCGCTCGCTCGCCTGCCTGTCGGGGCGGTCGGGTGCGATCTGCGGGGCCTTGGCGCCCTCGGCAGGCCGGGGGGGGTGCCACGGGATGGCCGTTCGGCCGTCAAGACCCTCCGCGCCCCATGAGGTCGCGGACGATGGCGCTCCGATAACGAATGGGGAGGGAGTAGTGCCCCTCGCCCTCGATCACGCGCAGACGGGCCCCCGGCATGAGCGCGGCGATCTCGCGCGCCATGCGCACAGGCACGATGCGGTCCGCCGCGCCGTGCCAGACCGTGCACTCCGACGGGATCTCGGCCAGGGAGAAGTCCCATGGCCGCACATAGAGGAGCAGATCCTGCACCGCGGCCTGCGCCCCGCGACGCATGCCTTCGTACTGCGCGGCCACCAGCACGTCGAGGACCGCAGGGTCGGCCAGCACCTCGCGATCCGCGGCCGAGGCGAGACGGGCGCCGAGCCGTAAACGGCCCCTCAAACGCAGGAACCGCGTCACGGGCCAGGCGACGAGCGGGGCCAGGACCGGTCCGAGGTCGGCGAGACGCAGGGCCCCGCGGACCAACGGGAACAGATCGTCGCGACACGCCCGCAGCGCCATGGGCGGCCCCAGCGCGCCCACCAGGGCGCTGCGCGTGATCCGCTCGGGCATGTTGGCGAGCAAAGACAGGGCGTACGGCCCGCCACCCGACACCCCAATGACCGCGACCCGACCGAGTCCGAGGTGATCCATGAGGAATGCGGCATCATGGGCAAAGCCCCCCAAGGTGCGTCCCTTGAGCGGGCTCGACCGCGCGTAGCCCGGTCGGTCCGGGGCGATGAGGCGCGCGCCCTCGGCGGCCAGCACGGGGGCGAGCAGGCCCGCCTCGAGCGAGCAGCTCGGGAATCCATGACAATAAAGGATCGGCGTCCCTGATCGCGGGCCGTAATCCACATACGCGAGTCGCCGTCCGTCCGGCAGGCTCACGGACCCGAGCGAAGCGCCCGCGGGCATCACGCGGGCCTCCTCGAGCGACCCCGCGGCCCCCGACCGCTTCGGCATTCGACCGCCCTCCCCCATCGCGAACCCCCTTCAGTGGCTACCGGACACCATCGATCGGCTCCCGCCTCCTCGCCGCCTTGCGCCGGGGTGCACGCGCCCGCAAGACGCGGGCGGGCCGCCGCGCCCCGCGGGGCACGACCCGGTCGGCCCAGGAGTCGGACCGGCCGCGAGACCCGCCCCATCTCGAGTCGGTGAGCGGCCGCTTCGCGTCCGGGACCGCGACCCGAGGCCCGCGCCCCGCGGGTTCCCAGGGAGACGCGTTTCGCGTTATCCTCCCGCGGATGCTCGCCCCGAAAGAGGTTCCGGTCTCCGTCATGCCTTCGGCAACACCTTAGCCGCTCGTGCGCAAACTTTCGTTTCTGACCGCCATCGCGCTCACAGGCGCGCTCGCGCTCCTCAGCTCCACGATGGCCAAGACCCCGACCTTGCCCCTTTTCGCGCGATCGCTCGGGGCGCCGCCGCAGCTCATAGGCTGGGCGGTGATGGCCTCGACCGTGCCGGGCATCCTCATAAGCCTGCCGGCCGGCCTCTTGCGCGACCGCCTGGGAGCCCGGCCGCTGCTCATTGCGGCGCTCTTCGTGTTCGCCACCGCCCCGTTCCTGTATCTGCTCGTGCATACCATAGGCGAACTCGCCGTCGTGCGCTTCTACCACGGCTTCGCCACGGCCATCTTCGGCACCGTCGTAGGCGCCGAGATCGCCGCCCGCTATCCGGAGAGTCGCGGCCACGCGCTCAGCGTCTACAGCTCGGTGAGCACCATCGGGCGCTCGATCGCGCCCTTCCTGGGCGGCGTCCTGATCTCGGAGGCCGATTTCCCCGGCGTCTTCATCGGTTGCGCGGTGGCCGGGGTGCTGGCCCTGAGCCTCGGGCTGCGCGCGACCGCCGACCACGCGCCGGCCACCCCGCCCACCCACCGTGCGTCCGCGACGGGCAAAACGGCGGCCGTGCTGCGTGACCGCGTGGTGCTGATCACGAGCTTGGTGGAGGCCCTGCAATACCTGGTCTTCGGGTCGGTCGAGGCCTTTCTGGCGGTCTATGCCGCGCATCACCACATGCCACCCTGGACCATAGGCCTGCTGCTCGGCATCCAGCTCGGCATCGTCGTGCTGGTCAAGCCGCGGCTTGGCGCCCTCTCCGATCGCTTCGGGCGTCGCCCCATGATCCTCGCGGGGCTCCTGATCGGGGCGCTGGCCGTCTCGATCCTGCCGTTCACCACCCGCTTCTGGGCGCTTTTGCTGATCAATGCGGCCTTCGGGGCGGGATTCGCGGCGACCACGGCGGCGACCGGCGCCCTGGTCGCCGACCGCGCGCGCTCGGGCGGCTTCGGGGCCAGCATGGGCGTTCTGCGCTCGATCATGGACATAGGCCAGGCGACCGGACCGGTCCTGACCGGTGCGCTCATAGGTGCGGGCGGCTACCGCCTGGCCTTCTTGACGCTCGCAGCGCTCCTCGTGATCGCGGCATTGGCCTTGGCGCTCTCAAGACACGACAGGCCGGTCGCCCGCTCCTGAGCGGGTCCGGCGCTCAGCCGAGCAGCTTCCACAGGCAGCGACCACCGCTCTTTTTGTCGAGCACCTCGAGATAGGCGTCGTGGGCGGCAAGCTCCTCCGGCGATGGCGGGATGACGAGCGGCTCGCCGCCCTCGAAGGCGAAGCCCTCGCCCGCCACGGCCTCGACCTTGACGGTCTCCTCGAGAAACAAGGGCGTCTGGCCACCGGTCATCGACAGATAGACGTCGGCCAGGATCTCGGCATCCAGGAGCGCGCCGTGGACGACGCGCTGGCTGTTGTCGATGCCATAGCGGCGACACAAGGCGTCGAGGTTGTTTTTCTGACCCGGGTGCAGGGTGCGCGCGAGCTTCAGGGTGTCCTGGACCGCGCAGCATTCCTCGATCCGGGCCACGGGCAGCGCGCAGCCCTGCGCGGCGGCGCGCGCGAACTCGGCGTTCAGAAAGCCCACGTCGAACGGGGCGTTATGGATCAGGAGCTCGGCGCCCTCGACGAAGGCGATGAACTCGGCCGCCACGTCCGCAAAGCGCGGCTTGTCCTCCAGCATCGCGTTGGTGATGCCATGGATCTCGACCGCCGCCGCGTCGATCTCGCGATCCGGATTCAGGTACTGGTGGAACCGCCGCCCCGTGAGCCGCCTGTCGACGAGCTCGATGGCGCCCACCTCGATGACGCGATGCCCCTCCGCGGGCTCGAGGCCCGTGGTTTCGGTATCCAGAACGATTTGCCGCATCACGATGCCCCCTTGCGTCTCACGCCTTGCAGGCGGTCTATGGCCTCGTTGGCGAGACGGTCCGCCTGCTCGTTCCCGGCATCGCCGGAGTGCCCCTTCACCCATCGCCAATGCACGCGGTGGCGGCTTGCCACCGCCTCCAGCTCCCGCCATAGATCCGCATTCGCGACCGGCTGGCGCGCGGACGTGACCCATCCCCGCCGCTTCCATTGGGCAAGCCATTCGGTGATGCCGCGGCGCACATACTGCGAATCCGTGACGAGCTCGACGTCGCAGGCGCGCGTCAGGGCCTTCAGGGCCGAGATCGCCGCCAGGAGCTCCATGCGATTGTTGGTCGTCAGGGCCTCCGCGCCGCTCAACACGCGCTCGTGGGTGCCCGATCGCAGGACCGCGCCCCAGCCCCCGGGGCCCGGATTGCCGCGGCACGCCCCGTCTGTGTAGATCACGATCTTAGCCATAACGGGCCCCCGCCGGCTGCGACAGCGCGCGCAAGCGCGCCTGCCTCCGGGTCGCAAGGATCGGCGTCATGCCCACCACGCGCTTCTGGGCGACGAGGACGTACACGGCGCCCCCCAGGGGCCACCAGCGATCGCCCATGCGCTCCATGAAGGATAGACGATCCATCCAGCGCTGACGCCCGAAAGGGGGCCGATAAAAGAGCATGCTGCCCTGCGTCAGCTCGAAGTCGAGCAAGGACAGCCAGTCGCGCAGGCGCCGCACGCCTATCCAATCCCCGCACCACGGGGCGCGGCTGGAAGGGCGGCGCAGGAGGCACGGGACCCGCCACAGGCTCATGGCATTGAAGCCCAGGATCACGATGTGGCCTTCCGGCACCAAGACGCGGTGCGCCTCCCGCAACAGCTGGTGGGGCGCCGCCGACACATCGAGCGAATGCGCCAGCAGCACGACCTGCACCGACTTGCTGTCGAACGGCAGGGCCTCGGCGCGTCCCGCCACCCACTGCGGGCCGTTCATGGCCGGCTGCGGATCGACCAGGAGATGCACGGCCGTCGGGCTCGACTCGAGCAGGTCGCGACGTCCGAACCACCCGCACTGGACCGCGAAGGTGCCGGGTAGGGCCGGCAGGATTTCACGCAGCCGATGCGCCTCCAGGGCCTGCAGAGACTCACCGAGCGCCCCCTTGAACCATTCCCGCAGTCGAGCGGCGCGCGCTTCCACGCTTTCGTCCGTTGACTCCCCCATGACTTACCCTCACACTGCGTCGCATGGACGATGTCATAGCAGTCCACGCCTTTCGCGACAACTATATATGGCTTGCCCCCGGATCGAAACCCGGCATCGTCGCGGTCGTGGATCCCGGGGACGCCGATCCCGTCATCACGGCACTCACCGCGCGCGGCCTCACGCCCGCCTTCGTGCTCTGCACGCACCACCACGGCGACCACGTGGGCGGGGTCGAGGCCCTGACGCGGCGCTACGACATCCCCGTATATGGGCCGGCCGCGGAATCCATCCCCGGCGTAACCCATCCCGTCGGGGACGGCGACATCGTCGGATCCGACGCGGGCGGCCGATACCGGGTGCTGGCGGTGCCCGGACATACGCGAGGGCATGTGGCCTATGTGGGGGCCGGCCGCGTGTTTTGCGGCGATACGCTCTTTGCCGCGGGCTGCGGTCGGCTCTTCGAGGGCACGGCCTTTCAGCTGCACACCTCCCTCATGAGGCTCGCGGCGCTTCCTCCCGACACCCTCGTCTATTGCGGCCACGAATACACCCTCGCGAACCTCGCCTTCGCCCGCGCGGTGGAGCCGGACAACGCCGACATCCTCGCTTTCGAGCGACGCTGCCGCCGCAGGCTCGCCGCGGGCGAGCCGACGATCCCCAGCACAATAGCCGACGAACGGGCCGTCAATCCCTTTCTGCGGGCCGCCGCGCCCGCGGTACGCCGGGCCGCCGCGCGCCGCGGCGACCAAAGGTCGGATACGGACGCTGCCGTATTCGCTACACTACGCCGCTGGAAGGATGATTTTAAAGGATAAGCATCGTTGACGCAGAGGCTGGCAGATCCTATAGTGCGGGCTTATGACTACGGCGTTCTTACATGGCAATCGCTGCAAATAAAGCGCTCCGACACGCAGGCCTAGGCGCCCTCCTCACAAGCTTGGTGGGATGCGCCACGGCTCCCATGCCGCGATTCGCGTCGACCAGCCCCGCGCCGTCTTCCACGTCAAGCATCGCCCAAACGCAGTCCGCATCCAGGCCTACCGCACCCGCCCCGGCGGTCGTGAAGGTAGGTGAGTGCCCGGTCCCCGCCGTAAAGGGCGCGCCGGTGGCGCATGCGATCGATGCAAGCGACAGACAATACTCGAACCTATGGAACCGCATCCGCGCCGGCCTGCGCCTGCCGCGCATGGAGGGGCCGCGCGTGGCGCGGTACGAACAGTGGTTCGCGAACAACCCGCAGTACGTCGAGCGCATGCTGCAGCGCGCGAACCTCTACCTCTACCAGATCGTGCAGGATGTCAGCAAGCGCAATATGCCGATGGAGATCGCGCTGCTGCCCGCGATCGAGAGCGGCTACTCGCCGGACGCCTACTCCCGATCCGCCGCCATGGGGTTGTGGCAGTTCGAGCCTTCGACGGGCCGGCTCTGGGGCCTCAAGAACAACTGGTGGTACAACGGCGAACGCGACATCATCGCCTCGACGAATGCCGCGCTCGACTTCCTTCAATCACTCCACCACCAATTTCATAGCTGGGACCTCGCGCTTGCGGCGTATAACGCGGGCCAGGGCACGGTCTCCATGGCCATCGCCCACAACGAGGCGCTGGGTCTCGGCACGCACTACCGCGACCTGAGGCTGCCGCTTCAGACCGAACACTACGTGCCGAAGCTCATGGCGTTCGTGAACATCGTGCGCGACCCGGCGAAATACGGCCTGACCCTGCGCGCCATACCCGACAGCCCCTATTTCGTGCGCGTGAACACAGGCTCCCAGGTCGATTTGAGCGTCATCGCCCGGCTCGCCAACATGTCCTTGAAGCAGCTGTACGCCATCAACCCGGGGTTTACCCAATGGGCGACCGCGCCCAATGGCCCGCACACGATCCTCGTCCCGGTGGCCACCAAGGCGGCGCTCATCGAGGGCCTGAGTCAGCTGCCCCCCCAGGATCGCATGCAATGGGCCAGGCATCGGGTCGTGCCGGGAGATTCCTTGTACCGGATCGCCCGCGAGTATGGCGTGAGCATCGCATCGATACGCTCCACCAATCACCTCTACGGCAACCTCCTGCATGTGGGCCAGAGCATCCTCATCCCCATGGCCGGCCGCCGCCTGGTCGTATCGCGACACCAGGATCGCCAGGCGCGCCCCGAGGTGACGCTGGCCCGCCGCGGAGTGCGGCGCGTGAAGATCATCCATCGCGTGCGTCCCGGCGACACCCTCTGGAGCATCGCCGCGCGCTATCGCGTCTACGTCGGCCAGCTCGAACGCTGGAACGTCCTGAACGCGCACGATGTCCTGCGACTCGGCCAGCGCATCCTGATCTGGGCGTCTCCCTCCATGGTTCCCTCGGCAGTGGCCAAGGCTCGCATCACCGAGTAACGTGAACTTCGAGCGACCCCATCCGGCGTTAACCCCCGCGCCCGAGGGCTTAGCCTTGCCGAGGCGCGGCTTCTGTCGGACAAGAAATAGCGTTAGACTTCGGTCCGTCACCGGTACCCCTTCGATGGCATGCGCGTCCAGCGGCATGGCAGGGGGGCCGCGATGGCCGTCACGGATTCCAGCCCTATAAGAACAGGTCGTCTTGGGCGTCACGGCCAGAGAACCCCGAACGCAATCGGGGCAAGTCCATACAGTCAACGGAGAGAGCCTCATGGGATTTCTGGAGGGTAAGCGTGCCCTTGTCGTCGGAGCACTGAACGAACGGTCGATCGCCTGGGGGATCGCCCAGGCAATGCACGCTCAGGGCGCGGAGATCGCCTACACCTACCAAAACGAGAAGGTCCAAAGCCGCGTCGAGGCGCTCGCCGGCATGACCGGAAGCCGCGTCGTGCTGCCCTGCGACGTGGGCCGGGACCAGGACATCACGGCCCTGTTCGCGGACCTGCGCAAAGCCTGGCCCGAAGGCTTCGATGCCCTCATCCACTCGGTGGCCTACGCGCCGCGCGAGCAGCTCGAGGGCGACTACCTGGACGCCGTGACCCGCGAGGGCTTCCTCGAGGCGCACAACATCAGTTCCTACAGCTTTGCCGCGCTCGCCAAGGGCGCCCGGGACGCCCTCGTCCCGCGCAAGGGCTCCTTGCTCACCCTCTCCTATCTCGGCGCGGTTCGCGTCGTGCCCCACTACAACGTCATGGGGCTTGCCAAGGCGAGCCTCGAGGCGAACGTCCGCTATCTCGCCCAGAGCCTCGGGCCCCATGGCGTCCGCGTCAACGGCATCTCGGCGGGCCCCATAAAGACCCTGGCGGCCGCGGGTATCAGTGATTTTCGAAGGATGCTCGACTATTACGAGCGCAACGCGCCCTTGCGGCGCGGCGTGACCATAGAAGAGGTCGGTACCGCGGCGGCCTTCCTGTCGTCGGACCTCGCCTCCGGCATCACAGGCGAGATCCTCTACGTGGATTCCGGCTACCACATGATCGGCATGGGCGAAGGCGAGGGCTGATCCTTCGAAGACCGCGGGCGGGCCCCAACCGGACCCGCCCGCCCCCTCCGGGCCTCAGAGGGCCTGGGCCCGGATATGGATGTGGGCGCGCTCGCGCAGGCTCTTCAGGTAGGCCAGGTAGGTCTCGACACCGCTGTCACTTATCAACGAACGCGCGAGCTTGATATAGCGCGCGCTGCCGTTTTTCACAGTCCCCGGAACCACCTGCCGCAGGACGAACACGGCGCGTCGGCCGTCGCCTAAATGCGCGCTGCCCGGGATCGGGTGGCCGGCCGCGGGCGTGGGCGCGCGGAAGACTGCCGTGACGAGGGCCTTGGGCAGGCCGGGCGCCACCGCCAGCGTGGGCGCCGGGACCTGAAGCACGAGATGCCTCTGACGGGCCAGGGCAGCAAGCGATGCGCCCTTGCGCAGCGCCTTCATGAGCGAGGCCTCCTCGGCCTTCACGCGGCGGCGCGCCAAAGTCGCGCGCACAGCCCGGATGACGGCCGGCCGGGCCGCCGCCAGCGGCTCCACGCGGGCTGCCTTGCGCCCGATCACGTGCGCCACGAGCAGCGCGTCAGACCCCAGCGTGATGGCGTGCGTGTTGCGCCGGCCGGCCAACACCTTGGGGGCGAACACGGCCTTCACGACCTGCGGCAAAGCGCTGATCCCGGTGCCGCCTGCGCGCGTAAACCAGCCGCTCCTGTGCAGCTTCAGACCGAGCCTCGCGGCCGCCGGGGCCAGGCTGTGCGGATGCTCGAAGGCCGCGTTGCGCAACCGTTCGGAGAGGTGGTAGAGGCGTCGCCGCGCGCGTCTGCGCAGCACCATGCGCACGAGCGCCGGCCGCGCCTTGGCAAACGGCGTGACCATAGCGGGTCTCACCGCCATCACCTCCAGGAGGTGCACCCCGGACTGCCCGACGATGGGCGCGCTTACCTGCCGCACCGGCAGCGCGAACGCCGCCTTACCCAACGCCTTGGAGAGGTCCGCCTCGGTCACGAAACCCAGGCTCCCGCCTTTGGAGGCCGAAGCCGTATCGGCGGAATAGCGCCTCGCGAGCGCCGCGAACGAGGCGCCGTGCATGATCTGGGCGCGCAGCGCACTGAGCCGCGCCTTCGCCTGCGCCACGGCCTGCGCGCTCGGGTCCGGCGGAAGCGCGATCATGATATGGCGCACGAGGCGCTGTTGGGGTTCCGTGAACTGCGCGATATGCCTCTGATAGGCCTTTTGCAGGGCCGCCATGCCCACCTTGTGCGACATCGTGCGCATCACAGCCCGCGGCGAGAGCACGACATAAGCCACCCGGACCTCCTGCGGCAGGCGGAAGTCCTTGGTGTGCTGGGCGTAGTACTGGGAGATCTGCGCCGCGCTCACGGGGCCTCGGGGACTGAAGCGGCGGGGCGACAGCGTCACATAGGCGAACGAGCGCTTCTGGCCGAAGAGCTCCGCGGCACGCGCGATCTGTTGCTGCGGCACGAAGGCGCTCGCAAGCAACCCCGCCTTGACCTGATTCAGGAGCATCAGGGCGCGCACGCGCCGCTCGAAGCCCGGAACGGTGAAGCCCTGGGCGGCAAGCAGCTCGCGATAGCGTGAGGGGCTGAAGCGCCCCTTGACGCGAAAGGCGGGGATGCGACGGATCTCGAGGCCGAGCTCGTCCTCGTTCACGACGAAACCCGCCTTGGCGGCGGCATGGATCAGGAGCGTCTTGTCGATGAGTCCCTTCAGGACGGCCTTCTTGAACTTGCGGCCGGTGAGGAGCGCGGGGTTCAGGTTCTTGCCGAAGGCGCGCTCGAGCGCCGCGCGCTGGTGCACGAGCGCGTTCTCGAATTGCGCCTGGGTGATGCGCAGGCCGTGCCCGCGCGCCACGTAGACGCGCGATCCCCCGCCGAAATAGGAGCTGATGCCCCAAAGTGCGAAGGGAACCACCAGGACGACGAGCAACGCGGCGCCGATCAAACCCTGGGTCTTTTCTCGAAGGGCATTTAGCATGATTGTAAGACAGGCCTCTTGTAAGGCCCGTCCTCGGTAAGATGGCGGAGTGGACGGGACTCGAACCCGCGACCCCCGGCGTGACAGGCCGGTATTCTAACCAACTGAACTACCACTCCATAACCGGTTGGTGGGTGCTGAGGGATTCGAACCCCCGACATTCGCCTTGTAAGGGCGACGCTCTACCAACTGAGCTAAGCACCCGGACGGCGGCTTCCCCACCAAGGGCCGCTTAATTTACGGCATCCTTGAGGCCTTTTCCAGCCTTGAAGCGCGGATTACGCGATGCGGCGATATCTATAGTCTCGCCGGTCCGCGGATTACGACCGCTCCGGGCGGCCCGCTCGCCCACTGAGAATGTGCCGAAGCCCACCAGATTGATGGTCTCGCCGTTGCGCAGGCCCTGCGTGATGGCGTCGAACACCGCATCCACGGCGCGCGCGGCCGAAGCCTTGTTGAGGTCGGCCTGTTCCGCCACTTTCTCGATCAGTTCAGATTTATTCACCTGATGCTCCCCTGCTAGTGGTCCCAAGTGCCGGTCTTTGGTGCCGGCCTTACGATCAGACTGGTCTTATACAAGTCGCCCCGTCCCGCTGTCAAGGAAAGACGGGAGGGGGCGCGTTTCCTCCCGTCACGGATCGCATGGTACACGAATGCCGCCGCCGTTGCGCGTCCGATAGCTCAGTGCGTGCGGATCGCCTCGGGCTCGGAAGCGGCCTCGCGCGGCTTGCCCCCTTCAGGGGTGTCGGCCCTGGGCTTTGGCATGCGCTCCAAGGCGACCTCGAACACCTCGTCGATCCAGCGCAACGGCTTGATATCCAGAGACTCCTGGATGTTTTTAGGCAGCTCGACCAGATCCTTGCGGTTCTCCTCGGGGATGATCACGGTCTTGATCCCGCCCCTGTGGGCCGCCAGCAATTTTTCCTTCAAGCCGCCTATGGGCAGGACCTCGCCACGCAAGGTGATCTCTCCGGTCATGGCCACGTCGGCCCGCACGGGTATGCCCGTGAGCACCGACACCATGGCGGTACACATGCCGATACCCGCGCTCGGGCCGTCCTTGGGGGTCGCCCCCTCCGGGACATGGAGGTGAAAATCGTGCTTCTGGTAGAAGTCCTCCGGGATGCCGAGGGATGCGGCCCGCGAGCGCACCACGCTCATGGCGGCCTGGATGGATTCCTGCATCACATCGCCGAGCTTGCCCGTGATGGTGAGCTTGCCCTTGCCCGGCAAAAGCGCGCTTTCGATCGTCAGAAGCTCGCCGCCCACCTCGGTCCACGCAAGCCCCGTGACCTGCCCCACCTGGTTGCTCTGCTCGGCCATGCCGTAGCGGAAGTGCCGCACGCCGAGATATTTGTCGAGGTTCTTGGCGTTCACCGCGATATGCTCGCGCTTCTTGTTCAGCAAGAGCTCCCGCGCCACCTTGCGCGAGATCTTGGCGATCTCGCGTTCGAGATTACGGACCCCCGCCTCCCGCGTATAGTAGCGCACGATATCGCGCACCGCGGTCTCCGAGAGCTGCAACTCGTCGGAACGCAAGCCGTTGTTCTGCTTTTGCTTCTCGACCAGGTAGCGCATCGCGATATTGATCTTCTCGTCTTCCGTGTAACCGGACAGACGGATGACCTCCATGCGGTCGAGCAGCGGCCCCGGGATGTTCAGGCTGTTCGATGTCGCCACGAACATCACGTCCGAGAGGTCGTAATCGACCTCGAGGTAGTGATCGTTGAACGCGTGGTTCTGCTCCGGATCCAGCACCTCGAGCAGCGCCGACGACGGATCGCCCCGGAAATCCATGGCCATCTTGTCGACTTCGTCCAGCATGAACAAGGGGTTGCGCGTCTTGGCCTTGGCCATGTTCTGGATGATCTTGCCGGGCAGCGACCCGATATAGGTGCGCCGATGGCCGCGGATCTCCGCCTCGTCGCGGACTCCGCCGAGCGACATGCGGATGAATTTGCGGTTGGTGGCGCGCGCTATCGACTGACCCAGCGAGGTCTTGCCCACGCCAGGCGGCCCCACGAGGCAGAGGATCGGCCCCTTGACCTTGTTCACGCGCTGCTGCACCGCGAGATATTCGATGATGCGCTCCTTGACCTTCTCGAGCCCGTAATGATCGGCCTCGAGAATGCGCTCCGCCTCGGCCAGATCCTTGCGGATCTTGCTGTGCTTCTTCCAGGGGACGGCGAGCAGCCAGTCGATGTAGTTGCGCACCACGGTCGCCTCGGCGGCCATGGGCGACATCATCTTCAGCTTGTTGAGCTCCGCCTGCGCCTTCTCGCGCGCCTCCTTCGGCATGCCCGCCTTCTTGATCTTCTGGGCGAGCTCCTCGGCCTCGCTCGGGTTGTCTTCGAGGTCCCCGAGCTCCTTTTGGATCGCCTTCATCTGCTCGTTCAGGTAATACTCGCGCTGGCTCTTCTCCATCTGGCGCTTCACGCGCCCGCGGATGCGCTTCTCGACCTGAAGGAGGTCGATCTCGGACTCCATGACGCCCAGGATATGCTCGAGCCGGTCGCGGACGTTCAGCATCTCGAGGATCTGCTGCTTCTCCTCGATCTTCAGGCTCAGATGCGCGGTGACCGTGTCGGCGAGGCGCCCCGGGTCATCGATCCCGGCGAGCGAGGTCAGGATCTCGGGCGGGATCTTCATGTTGAGCTTGACGTACTGGTCGAACTCGTTCAGAACGGAACGCATGAGGGCCTCGCCCTCCTTGTCGTTCAGCTCCTCGCTCGAGAGCTTGCGGATCTCCGCGGAGAACGTTTCGCCGGTCTCCACGAAACGCGTGACCTCGGCGCGCTGCTCCCCCTCCACCAGCACCTTCACGGTGCCGTCCGGCAACTTCAGGAGCTGCAGGATGTTGGCCACGGTCCCTATGGTGTGGATGCCCGTGGGAGACGGGTCGTCGTCGGACGCGCTCTTCTGGGCCACCAGCATGATCTGCTTGCCGCCCTCCATGGCGCGCTCGAGCGCCCTGATGGACTTCTTGCGGCCCACGAACAGCGGTATCACCATGTGGGGGAAAACCACCACGTCCCGCAAGGGCAGGACGGGTATGGCCGCGGATTCCGGCGCGTGCGCGATATTCGATTCTTCAGTCATAGGTGGCCCTCGTGACGATTGGCGCCGAAGTGAAGGGACCCCGGAGCGGCCCGGAGGTCCACGATCGGTAAATGGGCCCGGCCCGACTGGAATTCAAGTCCGGCGGCGGCCGCAGCGCCGGACGCTTTGCGAGCACTGCGCTCGCGTCAGGGGCGTGTCGATACCCGTTTCGGGCTTGCCTGCTCTTCGTGGTCATGATCGGCGTATATGAGCAGCGGTTTGCCCGTATCCGCAATGACCCCCTCGTCGATCACGACCTTCTTCACATTCTCCAGCGACGGCAGGTCGAACATGACCTCAAGCAGGACGTGCTCAAGAATGGACCGCAGGCCGCGCGCGCCCGTCTTGCGCTCCATGGCCCGGTGCGCCACCCGGACCAGCGCGTCGTCGCGCACCTCCAGGTCCACGCCCTCGAACTTCAAAAGCTTCTGGTACTGCTTTATGAGCGCGTTCTTCGGTTCCGTCAATATCTGTATGAGCGCCGCCTCGTCGAGCTCGTCCAGCACCGCCACCACCGGCAGACGGCCCACGAACTCGGGGATCAGGCCGAACTTGATCAGGTCCTCGGGCTCGACCCCGCGAAAGACGTCGCTCGCACGCTTGCTCACGACCCGGCTCTTGATTTCGGCATTGAAGCCGATGCCGCTTTTCTCGGAGCGATCCTGAATGATCTTCTCGAGGCCCGAGAAGGCGCCGCCGCAGATGAAGAGGATGTTGCGCGTGTCGACCTGCAGAAACTCCTGCTGCGGGTGCTTGCGGCCGCCTTGCGGGGGCACCGAGGCGATGGTCCCCTCTATCAGCTTCAACAGGGCCTGCTGCACGCCCTCGCCCGACACGTCACGCGTGATCGACGGGTTGTCCGACTTGCGCGATATCTTGTCGATCTCGTCGATATAGACGATACCCGTCTGGGCCTTCTCGACGTCGTAATCGCACTTCTGAAGCAACTTCTGAATGATGTTCTCGACGTCCTCGCCGACGTAGCCGGCCTCCGTCAAGGTGGTCGCATCGGCGATCGTGAACGGCACATTCAGAAGGCGCGCCAAGGTCTCGGCGAGCAAGGTCTTTCCGGATCCGGTCGGCCCTATGAGCAGGATGTTGCTCTTGGAGAGCTCGACGTCGCCGATCTTCTCCTGATGCTCGATGCGCTTATAGTGGTTGTAGACGGCCACCGACAGCACCTTCTTGGCGGTCGCCTGCCCGATCACATACTCGTCGAGGATCTGCTTGATCTCTCGAGGCTTCGGGAACTTGTTGCGGGCGAGCCCGATCTCCGTGTCGTCCTGGACCTCCTCGCGAATGATGTCGTTGCACAACTCCACGCATTCGTCACACACGAACACGGACGGGCCGGCAATCAGCTTGCGCACCTCGTGCTGGCTCTTGCCACAGAAAGAGCAATAAAGGAGCTTTTCACCCTTGCCATCATGCTTGTCGTCTGCCATCACTGAACCTCGCTCAAGGGAACCGCGGACCCGCGCGGCTTCATGCACGCAGGCCCTGCGCTTACGTTCCAGTCTAGCATAACCCCCTATTTACGCTTGTCGATCACCGAGTCAATCAGACCGTACGCTACGGCCTCGCCACCGTCCATAAAGTTGTCCCGCTCCGTATCCTGCTCAATCCGCTTCAGCTCCTGGCCCGTATGTTTGACCAAAATGCCGTTCAATCGTTCTCGGACCCGCAGGATCTCCCGGGCATGGATATCGATATCCGTCGCCTGCCCCTGGAAACCGCCCGAAGGCTGATGAACCATCATGCGCGCATGCGGAAGGGCATAGCGCTTGCCCTTGGCGCCGCCTGCGAGCAGCAAAGCCCCCATGCTGGCTGCCTGACCGATACACACGGTGCTCACATCGGGCTTTATGAACTGCATCGTGTCGTAGATGGCAAGCCCCGCCGTCACCGCACCGCCCGGGGAATTGATATAGATGTGGATATCCTTATCCGGATTCTCGGACTCGAGGAACAGGAGCTGTGCGACCACGAGGTTCGCCATGTGATCTTCCACGGGTCCTACGAGGAAGATCAGGCGCTCCTTCAGCATCCGCGAATAAATGTCGTAGGCGCGCTCGCCGCGGCCCGTAGTCTCGATCACCATCGGCACGAGCTGCGCTCGCGGCGAGAGATCCGCAGGGAATTCCGACTTAATCATGCACCGTCCCAGGTAATTTTAGGTCAACTCCTCAAAGCGCACGACCTTCTCGGTCACCTGCGCCTCACCCAACAGCTGCTCTACGACCTGATCCTCGAGCACCAGCGATTCCGCCTCGGCCACGCGCTCGCGCTCGCTGTAATACCAGTCCACGAAACGCGCGGGTTCGTCGTAGTCCGCGGCCATCTCCTCGACGCGCGCGCGCACCCGCGCGGCATCTGGCTTCAGGTCGCGCGCCCGGACCAATTCCGAGATGATGATGCCAAGCGCGACGCGCTCCGACGCGCGCTCGCGGAATGGCCCGTTGTCGCTGGGCAAGGCATCGGTGCGCAGGCCCTGACTTGCCAGCTGGCTACGCATGGCCTCCCGCAACCGGATCGCCTCGTTCTCGACCAGGGAATTGGGGAGATCGATGGCGTTGACCTCCCGCAGTCGCTTGAATATCTCACCTTTCACGCGTTCCCGAATCCGCCGGGCGGCCTCGCGCTCGAGATTCTTCCGGACCTCCTCACGCAATGCCCCGACACCGCCTTCGGCGATGCCGAGGGAGGTTGCGAACACGTCGTCCAGGGCCGGCAGCACCGGCTCTCCGACCTCGCGAACGGTCACATGAAACTGCGCGGTCTTGCCGGCCAGCGTCTCCGCCCCGTAGTCCGCGGGAAACGCGACCGGGATGTCGACGGCCCCGCCGGCCGTGACGCCCTTCAGGCCGGCTTCGAAATCAGGCAGCATGTTGCCTGCCCCGAGTATCAGGGTATGACCCTCGGCGCTGCCGCCGGGGAAGCGCTCGCCATCCAGGGTCCCCACGAAGTCTATGGTCAGACGATCGCCGTCCGCCGCGGCGCGATCCGTCGCGGAGAAGGTCTGGCGCTGCTTACGCATCACCTCGAGGGTCCGCTCGACATCGGCGTCCTCGATCGCGCAGGTCGGCTGCTCGACTTCGACGCCCTTCAGGTCCAGCCTCGGGACCTCCGGATAGACCTCGAAGACGGCGACATACTGCATGTCCTGACCCCGGACCAGGGCCTTGGGCTCGATCATGGGACCGCCGGCGGCCTTCAGTCCTTCGCGGTTCAAGGCCTCATAGAAGCTGTCGCGGATCAGGTCCTGCGTCACCTCGTCCACAAGCTTGTCGCCGTACTGGGCCTCGACGATCTTCAAGGGGGCGCGGCCCGGGCGAAACCCGGCGAGTCTCGCAGTCCGTGAAACGCGCTTCAAGCGCTCCGCGAACTCGCGCTCGAACTGTTCCGCCGGAACCGCCACCGTCATACGTCGGCCGAGCCCGCCAGTTGCTTCAATGGATACCTGCATGCTGCCTTCTCACGAAATATTGGGGTAAATGGGAAAATGCGGTCTTGACACGATCATACCGGCTTGCCGGCAAACGGCCAAGACGAAAACGCGCCGGGGCCACCCGGGCGCGGAATGAATGCCTGGTTTTGGTGCGAAAGGGGGGACTCGAACCCCCAAGGGCTTCCCCACTGGAACCTAAATCCAGCGCGTCTACCAATTTCGCCACTTTCGCCGGCCGTCGAGGGCACGTTAGCACAAACCCCGCTTCCCCGGCCAGTCTGAGCCCATCGGCCCCGGGGCCTTCAAACGGCGGGGGCCGTCAGCACCCGCAGGGCCTCTTCATAGCGCGCCACGGTCTGCGCGACGACCTCGGGGGGCAAGGGGGGCGCCGGCGGGCGCTTGTCCCACCCCAGGGTCTCCAGATAGTCCCGGACGTACTGCTTGTCGAAGCTCGCGGGGCTCGTCCCCGGCCGATAGGAGGCCTTGGGCCAAAACCGGGACGAGTCCGGCGTCAACACCTCGTCTATCAGCACGAGCGTGCCGTCGGTGTCCACGGCGAACTCGAACTTGGTGTCCGCGATGATCACCCCGCGCGAGGCGGCGTAGGCGGCCGCCTCGACGTAGATCTTGAGGCTCGCTTCGCGCACGGCGCGCGCCAGATCGCGCCCGAGCAGGGCCTCGGCCGCCTGATAGTCGATATTCTCGTCGTGCGCGCCCACCGCCGCCTTCGTGGACGGCGTGAACAAGGGTTCGGGGAGACGGTCGGCCTCTTTCAGGCCCAAAGGCAGCCGGACGCCGCACACGGTCCCCGTCTGCCGGTATTCCTTCCAGCCGGAGCCCGCCAGGTAGCCGCGCACGATGGCTTCGATCGGCAGCGGCTTCAGGCGGCGCACGACCACCGCCCGCTCGGCGACCGTCGAGCGCTCGCCCGGGTCGGGCAACACCGACGCCAGCGGCCGGTCCGAAAGGTGGTTTGCGACGATGCCCCGCGTACGCTCGAACCAGAACCGCGACATCGCGTTCAGGATGCGGCCCTTTCCGGGGATCGGGTTTGGCAGGACGCAGTCGAAGGCCGACAGGCGATCGGTCGTCACGACCAGCAGATGCTCGGGGCCGGCATCATAGAGGTCCCGCACCTTGCCCCTGTGCAGCAATGGCAGACTGAGGCGCGACTCGTAGAGCGCCTCCACGTTAAGCGCCCGCGCCGGACGCGGCGCCACCTGTCAACGACCTCACCCGACCCTGCCCCTGGCGACCCGCGCCACGTCTATGAATGGCCCCATACTATCCGCCCTGCAGACCCAACAACAAGCCGTTCAGGCGATGCACGAAGCCCGCGCCATCCTCGAGCGCCCCGCCCTCGGCGAGGACGGCCTGATCGAACAGCAGGGAGGTCCAGTCGGCGAACCGGTCCTCCGCGGCCTCGGTGCGCAGCCGGGCGACCAGCGGATGCCCCGGATTGATCTCGAGCACCGGGCGGCTGCCGGGCGTCTTTTGCCCGGCGGCCTTCAGGAGCCGCTCGAGATGGATGCCGAGGTCATGCTCGCCCGCGACCAGGCACGCCGGGGACTCGGTGAGCCGATGACTCAGGCGCACTTCCTTGACCCGGTCGCCCAGGACCCGGGCCATGCGCTCGGTGAACGCCTTCCACTCCGGATCCTCGTCCCTGGAGGTGTCGGTCGGCTCGTCCTCCTTCCCGACCCCCTTCAGATCGAGATCGCCCTTGGCGACGGACCGCAGCTCCTTGCCTTCGAACTCGGCGAGATGGGTCACGAGCCACTCGTCGATCCGGTCGGTCAGCAGCAGCACCTCTATACCCTTGCGCCGGAAAATCTCGAGATGCGGACTGCGCCGGGCGGCCGCCGGGCTCTCGGCGGTCACGTAGTAGATCTTGTCCTGCCCTTGGGCCATGCGCCCGACATAATCGGCGAGCGACACCATGTCACCCGACTCGGCGGTGGTCTGGAAGCGCAAAAGCCTCGCGACGCGATCGCGATTGGTCGCGTCCTCGACCACACCCTCTTTCAGCACCACACCAAACTCGGTCCAGAAGCCCCGGTATTTCTCCGGCTCCTTCTCGGCCAGTTCCGCCAGCAGGTCCAGCACCTTGCGCGTGGCCCCGCTACGAATGGTGTCGATATCGCGGCTTTTTTGCAGGATCTCCCGCGAGACATTCAGCGGCAGGTCGGCCGCGTCGATCACGCCCCGGACGAAGCGCAGATAATTCGGCATCAACTGCTCGGCATCGTCCATGATGAAGACGCGCCGCACATAGAGCTTTACGCCATAGCGCCGATCGCGGTCGAAGAGGTCGAAGGGGGCGCGGCGCGGGATGAACAGCAGGGCGGTATACTCCTGCTTGCCTTCCACGCGACTGTGGAGGTGCGCCAGGGGCGCCTCGATGTCGTGCGCCACATGCTTGTAGAACTCGTCGTATTCGAGCTCCGTGACCTCGCTCTTCGGCCGCGCCCAGAGCGCCGAAGCCTTGTTGACGGTCTCCGGCATGCCGTTCGAGTCCAGCATGACGATGGGCAGGGTGATGTGGTCCGAGTAGCGGCGCACGATGGCCTGCAGGCGGTGTTGGTCGAGAAATTCGTCTTCCCCCTCGCGCAGGTGCAGGACGACGCTGGTGCCGCGTTCCGGGCGCTCCACGGTCTCTATCGTGTACTCCCCGGCGCCCGACGACTCCCACACCACGCCCTGATCGGTCGGCGTCCCGGCCCGCCGGGTACGCAGCGTCACGCGGTCGGCCACCATGAACGCCGAGTAGAATCCCACGCCGAACTGCCCTATGAGGCGCGCGTCCTTGGCCTGATCACCGGTCAGGCTCTCGAAAAATCGCCGCGTCCCCGACCGGGCGATGGTGCCGATGTTCTCGATGACCTCGTCGCGCGTCATGCCGATGCCGTTGTCGACGATCGTCAGCGTGCGCGCGTCCCGGTCGGCGAGCACCCGGATCTTCAAATCGGAATCGCCCTCGAACAGGGATTCGTCGCGCAACGCCTCGAAGCGCAGCTTGTCGGCGGCGTCCGAGGCGTTCGAGATCAACTCCCGCAGGAAAATGTCCTTGTCGCTATAGAGGGAGTGGATCATGAGATCAAGGAGTTGGCGTACCTCGGTCTGAAAGCCCAAAGTCTGTTTTTCAGTCGTCGTCATCGCTTCGCGTGGCCTCTCTTGCCGCAGTGCCCAGGAACATCCAGCCCTTTTGGGGACGGCCTCGCCAAAAATCAACTCCCGGCGTTCTCCTGCGTGCGCAGATAGGCGGTGGCCGCCTCGGCATCGAGGGGCGCCGTTATGTAATGGCCCTGTATGGCATCGCAGCCGGCGTCCTTCAGGAAGCGATATTGGGCGGCGGTCTCGACCCCGCTCGCCACCACGCGCATGTTGAGGGCGCGCCCGAGGGCGATGATCGCCAGAATGACGGCGTCATTGCGGCTCTCGCCGATCCCGGCAATGAACGCGCTCTCGATCTTCAGAATGCCCACGCGCAGCCGCTGCAGCGCGCCGAGCATGGACGAGGCGCCCCCGAAATTCTGCACGGCGAGCTGAACCCCCTCGTCCCTCAAGGCGTGCAGCGTCTCCACGGGCTTTTCCTCGCCCCCCGCGAGAACCTCCTCGGTGAACTCCAGGACGAGGTCATCGGGCGTGAGCGCGAATTCGCGCAAGATCGTGCGGATCACGGCGCCCAGCCCCCCCTCGCACTGGCGTCCCGAGATGTTGACGGTCACGGGGAAGGGGGTGAGACCGAGATCGCGCCACTCGCGATTCTGACGGCAGGCCGCCTGCAAGACCCAGGCGCCGATCTCGGCCATGAGGCCCGCCTCCTCCGCGGCCAGGAGGAATTCGGCGGGATACTTGACCCCCTCCACAGGATGCATCCAGCGCAGCAACGCCTCCATCGCCACGAGCCTGCGGTTCGCGGGCCGCACCTGGGGCTGGTAGACGAGACAGAATTCCTCGCGCTCGAGGGCGCGCCGCAGAACGGTCGCGAACGCGAGCGGATGCGCCTGGGAACGGCTGGCGTCGGGACTCTCGAAAAAGCGGTAGGCGTTCTTGCCCGCGGCCTTCGCTTCGTACATGGCGGCATCGGCCGCGCGCACGAGCGACCGGCCATCGGCGCTGTCTTCCGGGTACACGGCGATGCCGATACTGATGCTCAGGGTGACTTCGCCCAGCGCCACGACCAAGGGCTCCCGAAAGATGGCCATGATCTTGTGCACGACCGGCAGCGCGTCCTGACGGCTCCGGAGTCCCGGCAAGACCACCGCGAACTCATCGCCGCCCAGGCGCGCCAGGGTGTCCGCCGCGCGCACCGCCCGCCTCAGGCGCTCGCCTATGAGGACCAGGACGCGGTCGCCGGTGCTGTGGCCGAGGGTATCGTTCACCCGCTTGAAGCCGTCCACGTCGAGAAAGAGAAGCGCGACCACGCTCCCGTTCTCCTTGGCCTCGACGAGCGCCCGCTCCAGGCGCTCGTTATACAAGATGCGATTGGGCAGCTCGGTCAACGGATCGTGGGTCGCCTGATGCACGAGCCGCTCGGCGAGCTTGCGCTTTTCGGCCGCGTCCCGGAAAGACAGCACGGCCCCCGACAGTTCGCCGCCCGGACTGAACCTGGGCGCCCCGCTGTACTCCACGGGAATCCCGCGCCCATCGCGGTGGAAGAGGAACGCATCCCCGGGCGAGAGCGGCCGCCCCTCCAGGCACACCGCCAGAGGATCGAGCGGCTCGCCGCTGTATTCGTCGAAGCACGGCAGCACATCGTTCAGCACCCGCCCCCGGATCTCCCCTTCCGGCCACCCGGTCAGACGCTCCGCGGCACGGTTCACGTACTCCACGCGACCGTCCCGATCGGTCGCGACCACCGCCTCCGCCAGCGATTGCAGCGTCGCCTCGAAATGCGCCTTGGCCGCGGACAAGCGCGCCTCGGTGAGGGCCCGCTCCTCGGCTGAGCGCGCCTGGCCGCGCACCGTGCGCCCATACAAAAGGCCGATCACGGTCAGGACGAGCCCCAGGACAAGCGAAACCCGGCGGGTATCGCGCCACCACCGCGCGTCCATGGCGCGCACGGATCGGAGGGCGAACACCCGGAAGGGGTAGCCCCGCACACGCCGGACGACCCCGAGCCACACCCCCTCATGCCCCTTCGGGTCGGCGACGAAGCGGCCTGCGGGCCCGGGGCGAGCCGCCCCCACGACCCCGGTCGCCAAAGCCGTGAGAGAGGCGGGCCAGACCGCGTCGACATGCCCATCGATCCGCGATAGACCGACTGCGGTCCCACGCGACATCCCTCGGCCCGGCCACAGGCTCTGCCGCCTGGAACGAGACAGCCACGCGCAGATCCGGAACCGCACACGCCCCCGCATCCGTACCGTGGACCAAAGCGGCAGCGCCTTGAACGATGCGCCCGATCGGGCCGTCGACCCGACCTGGAAGACGGCGGGCATCGGGCGGCGTGCGGCGGGGTTCGGGCCTCGCCAAAGGCGGATGTGAGGGGGCACGGCCCCCTCCCTCCACCAGAGCGATCCGTGCGGACCCAGCAGGGCAAGCCCCGTGATCTCCGGATGGCGACGGCTGAAGCGTCGGCCGAGCGCGTCGATCCTGGCGCTGTCCTGGCCCGTATTCACACCCGGCAAGTCGCCGATCTCGCGGCCCAGCAGGAGCAGGGCGGAGCGTTCGCTGTTAAAGCGCAGCTTGGTCGTGGTCGCCATGAAGTGCGCCGCCCTCGCGAGCCGGTTCCAGGTCTCGCGCCGCGCCCCCTCCCAGGAGGTGACGACATAGAGGACGGCCGCGAAGAGGGAGACGAGCGCAAGCCCGCCGAACGCCACGGCAAGCAATCGCTTGGGTCGTCGCGCCGTAGCGTCACTCATATATGAAAAGGGCGCCGAGGCCGCGAAGCTTCGGGCAGACGGGACCCGCGACCGCTACGCGCAAAGGGCCGAAAGCGACCGGGGAGCGCTCCACGCCCGGCCCCTGCAGGCGGCCGGCGCAAAGCGCCTTGCGCCACGAGCCTCCCCGGACGAGGACTACGGGGCGCAGGGCGCCCCAAGCCCCTATCGACCCTGACGCGCGCTCCCGCCCCGCCGATGCCGCCTTCATGCCCGACCGGTACCGTTGCAGGAGACCAACGCGTTTCGAAATGACGACATAGCCCCCTCACCCGCCTCCCGCATCCTCTATTTTTTTTAAAGTATAGCTGAGCCTGGACGGACACCGGCCGAGCCGGCTGGAGGGGGGCGCGGCCTGCGTCTATTGATTCGCATTCCGCGTATGCACTACCATGGCGCCCCAACCCGCGGCCGCCGTCATCTCTCGTCGGGCGGTCTTTGCGGGAATCACGCCTGCAGCCCATGCACCAGGCCCGGCCCAGGGGTTCGCCGACGCGACCGCGCCCTTCCGGCCCGGTCGAGCGCGGGAGGATGATTTTACGCAAAATTAGCCGCAAGCGGCCGTCGACACCCTGAATCTTGCCCCATCGAACCCTGGAGCACCGTTTAGCTCGTGACAAGCCACCTCACAGTCGCCCAGGTCTTACAGCAACCCGGGCTCTTCGCCTTCCTCGAGGTCGTGGTGTTCGCGGCCTTTTACGTCCGCGCCACCATAGGTTTCGGATCCGGCCTCATCGCCGTCGCCTTCCTGTCTTTGAGTTTTCCCGTCAAGGAGGTGGTGCCTGTAGTGCTGTTGCTGGACCTGCTGGGTTCACTGTTGCTCGGGGCCTACGATTTCCGGGAAATGCAGTGGCGGGAGCTGTCATGGCTGATCCCGGGCTCGCTTGCCGGGCTTGCGGCCGGGGCCGTGATCCTCGTGCACACCGATGCCCAGAGCCTGACACGCTTTCTCGGCATCTTCATTCTGGCCTACGTAGTCTATGCGCTCGTGGCCAAACCCGAACGCATTTCACGTATCGGTCGCCCCTGGGCCTTGCCGCTCGGTGCGTTCGGCGGCATCATCGGCAGCCTCTACGGGGGCGGAGGACCGCCGCTCGTGGCCTACCTCCAGATGCGCCACCTCGACAAGCGCGCCTTCCGGGCGACGTTTCAAGCCATCGCGCTGGCCGACAACGTCATACGGGGGGGACTCTACATCACCTTCGGCCTGCTCACATGGCCGCTCGCCCTCGTCTTCGGGGTCATGGCGCCGGCGGCCGCGCTCGGGCTCTATCTCGGCAACCACCTTCACATGCGCATCAGCCAGCGGCTGTTCCTGCGCGCGACACTCGCGCTCCTGACGGCGGTCGGCATCAAATACCTGCTATGACCGTTCGGCGCGACCCTCGCCGCGCGGGGGGTGTACGGGGGCGCCGAAGCGCCCCGTACCCAAGCGATTAGCGCCGCGTCCCCCCGAACTGGTAGGTCACCCCCGCCAGCAGCTCGTCCGCATTCTGACTCGGCCCATAGGCCGTTCGCGGATCCACGATGAGGTCGTACTCGGCACGCAGGTTGACGTTGGGCGTAATACGGTAGCTCACACCCGCCCCCAAGAGCGGCCGCGTGGTGTTGCGTATGAAGGCGTTGTGGGTGCTATAGATGGTCGCCACACCGCCACGCGCCAGGAAGTACAGGCCACGGAACTGGGTGATCGGCGTCCGATACAGGGCGGTCACCGTAAACATGCCGATCCGCGCCGGGTTCACGGTCAACGTCTGATAACCGAGCTCGACGCCGACCGGAAACGACCGCGTCGAGAGGCCGCCATACACGCCCAGGGGGGAGGTGCCGGCGAGCGCCCCACCCGTCACGCCCACATCGCCACCGATCCAGACCCGCGCAAGACTCGTGACCGGATACACACTGAGGGCCACGAGGCCCGCCATTACCAATCGGTTACGCATATCATCATCTCCTTTGACAGAATTTGGTCTTCTTATAACGCGCGCCACCATGGCCCGCGGGACGCAGTAGTCTAGACGTTCCGCTCATCGCAGCAAAGCAGACGCGTCGGACTTTCCAGGCCCGGCCGCATGGAGGTATGACGCACGGGCGCTCGACGCCGCGCGTACGATACCACGTCAAAAGCCGCGAGCGACCTTACGCATGAGCCCGCAGCCCCACTTCCCGACAAAGCCCCCCTGGCGGCCGACCGGTCAGCGTCTTTTTCCTGTCGGCGGCCGGCATATCGCGATCGGCCCCGGCACTTCCCGGCTCCCTGGGCGGGGAAACCGCCCTACGGACCACCTCGCGCCCCTGGCTTACGCCCTCGAAAAGGTCCACGAGGGCGACCCGCGCCGCCACGTCGCGCGGCGCCCCTCAAGGGCCAGATCACGGCGGCGGGGTGGCGCGCACGCCCGATCGGCCCGTGCTAGGGGCCGATGCGCAAGACCCGCCCAAGGCTTACGCTTTCGGATCGGGCCTTGGGCGGGCCGCCACGCGCCATCGGGAACCGGCCGGCGCGCGCGGCAGAAAGGCCCCGGCCTTCCCGCGTGACGGGGTGGCCGGACCCGCATTCCAAGGACACAGGTAAGACGCCGCTTGGCGGGAGGGAGGTATGCGCCAAAGCTTTGCGCCCGCGCGCGCCGTCCGCTATCAATTCGAGAGGTGCCGCGCGACCGTGGCGGCCGACACCCCGGGGACGCGGGAATGGCGTCGCCGCTTCTGGCTGCGCGAGGGGGTCGTTGCCCTAGGCGAGGTCGGCATGACCCTGCTCGGCGCCTTCGCGCTTTCGCGCCTCACGGGGTCTTTGCCGCGAGCGGCGCACCTGACCGCCCTCATCCTCGGCTCGCTTGCGCTCTCGGCACGCCTTGTCATGGCGCTCGGCCAGATCGCGGTCCGTTTCCGCATCCTCGGTCGGGATACCGTGCGCTATCGCGCTCATCGCGCCGCTATCGACGCGCAGATCCTGACCGCCACCATGGCCGCGCTCGCCCTCTGGTCGATCTCCGAAGAGGACGTCGCGGCGGCGGGCCTTCTGCCCGACAGCCGCCCCCGCACGCGCGATGCGCCTCGCGACCCGCCTACGGGGGCCTGAGTCCGGACGGTCAGCTCCGCGCGGCCGGCCGTCTCGGCAGGGCAAGGTAGGCGGGCCGTTGCTCGAGGCGCCGGAACCAGGCGAGGATCGCCGGATAGGCGTCGAGATTGAAGCCGCTCTCCGGGAAGAGCGCGGTGTAGGGGTAACAGGCGATGTCGGCGATGGTCGGATGATCCGCGGCGAGCCAGGAATGGGTGGCCAAACGCTCTTCGAGCGTCGCAAACGCCACCTCGGCTAGGCGCCGTGACTCCTCCAGGCTACCCGTCTGACTCAGGCTGTTTTTCATGTTCAAACCGATGACTCGGGCGCGAGCCGTCCCGTAGCGCCCCTCATTCTGCTCGAGCGCGAGCCACTGCATGACCCGCGCCATGCCCAGGGGGTCCCCGGGGAGCCATTGCTCCCCGCCGTAGCGCCGCGCGAGATAGACGAGAATGGCCGTCGAATCCCAGATCGCATCGCCCTCGTCTGTGACGAGCACCGGGATCTGGCCACGGGGATTCAGGCGCAGGAATTCGGGGGTGCGCTGCGCACCCTCGTCGAGGGCCACCGGCACGCGCTCATAAGCCTGCCCGAGGAAAGAAAGCAGTAGGCGGATCTTGTAGCAATTGCCTGATCTTTCGAGATCGTAGAGTTTCATCGCAGCCTCATGGTAAGTGGCCCGCAGGCCCTGAGCCCGGCGGGATCGCGTGGCCCGCGGCAAGCCCCCGGCGTTTTTTCGAACGGCCACTCTTATGTGAAATATGGCTCCTCCAGGCCGCCTTGGCGAAAGGCGGTCCGGCGCGCCTAGGTCGCCTCGTCCCCGGTGGCGACCGGCCGGCTCGGATCGCTCACCCAGGCGCTCCACGAACCCGGATACAAGGCGGTAAGCCCGAAACCCGCGCGCCACATGGCAAGCACGTTATGGCAGGCCGATACGCCGGAGCCGCAGTAATGGAGGATCTCCGCCGCCGGCCGGCCGTCCAGTATCGCCAGGAAATCCCGACGCAGCTCCTCCGGTGAGCGGAACGTGTGATCCTCGCGCAGATTCCGCTCGAACGGCCGGTTGCGCGCGCCCGGGATGTGTCCGGCGACGGGATCGAGGGGCTCGGTGGTTCCGCGGTAACGGGGCACCCCGCGGGCGTCGACGAGAAGGCGCGGGGTCTCGCCACGCACCACCGCCTCCACCTCGGCGTCATTGAACCAGCCCCCTTCCGCAGCCCCGACCGGCCGAGGGTAGGAAACCGGCCGCGGGACTGAAGGCATCTCGGTCGTGAGCGGATGGTTCCCGGCGCACCAGGCGGCGAGCCCGCCATCGAGCACCGCCACCGCCTCGTGCCCCCACCAGACCCGCAGGAGCCACCAGAGACGGCTCGCATACACCGAGGTCTCCTCGTCATAGGCGACCACCTGCGTATCGGGACCGATCCCAAAACCTTTCAGCGTCTCCTCGAAGGCCTCCGGGGACGGCAGGGGGTGGCGACCGGAGCGCGCGGTGCGGGGCCCCGAGAGGTGGCGCTCCAGGTCGGCATAGCGCGCCCCCGGCAAATGCCCCTCATGATAAGCCTCGAGGCCGTCTTCGGGCGCGCTCAGGGTAAAGCGGCAATCAAGGATGACCCATGTCGGGTCGTTTAAATGCGCGGCCACGAGGGCCGGTGTGACGAGATCGCTGTGACGGGGCATGAGCCACCTCCCCGGACGATTCTAGGGAGGACCGGGGTCCAGTGTCAAAAGCCTGCGTATCTCCTCGAGCCCTTCGGTCAGCAGCGCCAAGGCCTCGGCGCGCCCCTCGCGCACCGGTTCCGCCTCGTGCATGAGGCGGTTGCGCGCGCCACTTATGGTGAAGCCCTCGATATAGAGGAGGTTACGGATCTCGCGAATGAGCTGGACATCGTGATGTTGGTAGTAGCGACGATTGCCGCGCCGCTTCACCGACCGCAACTTCGGGAATTCCTGCTCCCAATAACGCAGGACGTGCGGTTTGACCAGACAAAGCTCGCTTACCTCACTTATGGTGAAGTAGCGCTTCCCCGGAATCGGGGGCAGCTCGCTGTTATCCCCCGGATCGAGCATGGCCGTCGACCCGCTCTTTCAGTTTATGGCTGGCGCGGAAGGTCACCACGCGGCGCTCGGCGATGGGAATCTCTTCGCCGGTCTTGGGGTTACGTCCTGGCCTTCGGCCCTTCTTCCGGATATCGAAATTACCGAACCCCGACAACTTCACGGTCTCCCCCTGGCCCAGGGTCTCGCAGATCTTTTCGAAAAAGAGCTCGACAAAATCCTTGGCCTCACGCTTATTCAGCCCAAGCTCAAGGAACAACGCCTCCGCGAGGTCCGCCTTCGTCAGTGCCATGGTGCCTTCCCTTGACGTTATCGGTTTTTGTTATTGTCGGAGCGTGGCTCCGTAAGTGGTCGCGAGAGCTTCCAGGACGCGCGCCACAAGCCCTTCTACAACCTCATCTGTAAGAGTGCGCGAGAAGTCCTGCAAGGTCAAGCCCAGCGCCAAACTTTTCTTTCCTAAATCAAGACCTTTGCCCTGATACACGTCAAAGAGAACGAGTCCCTGCAGGAGCGGTCCGACGCTCCGACGAACGGTATCCAGGACGTCCCCCGCGGGCGTCGTGGCCGGCACCACCACGGCCAGATCGCGGCGCACGGACGGAAAGCGCGGCGGCTCGGCCGCGCGGGCCGCGGCCGCCACCCGCAAGAATGACGCACGCAGCTCGAAGACGAACACCGGCTCGTCGAAACCGAGCCGTTCGCGGTGCGCGAGCGCAAGGCCGCCCGCGAAGCCGACGGTCTCCCCGGCCACCGCGATCGCCGCGGACAGGCCCTTTTGCAGGAAGGGCGGGGCGCCTTCGGGGCGCGCCTCTGCCGCTTGCCCGACCAGCGCGCACAAGGCCTCCACATCCCCCTTCACGTCGAAGAAGTCCACGGGCCGCGCGGGCGCGCCCCACTGCTCGGGCAGGGCCGGCCCCAAAGCGATTCCCGCGATCCTGATCTCCTCGCGCACGCCGACACCCGCCGGATCGGCCTCAAAGCAGGTGCCGACCTCGAAAAGCCGCACCCGCCCTTGCTGTCGCCTGCGGTTATAGAGCGCGGCGGCGAGCAACCCGGGAACGAGACTCATGCGCAGTTCCGACCAGGGCCCGGCGAGGGGGTTACGAAGCACGAGGCCGGAGGAGATCCCGAGCTGCGACTGTTCCGCCGGGTCGACCAGGCCGAACGTCATGGCTTCCTGGTAATCCCGGTCCACGAGCAGATCGGCGGCGCGACGCAGTCCCGACAGCGGGGGCCGCACAGCCCCCGGGGCATGCGGCAGTTCCACGGCCGGAATGTCGTCGTAGCCCAGAAGGCGCGCGACCTCCTCGACGAGATCGATCTCGCCGCGCACATCGAACCGGAACGAGGGCGCGGTCACGAGCAGATCGCCGTGCGAGGCCGCCACCGTCATCCCGAGACCCTTCAGCAGGCGCGCCACCTGCGCGCGCGGTACGGGGACACCGAGCAGATGGCGTATGCGTTCGAGACGCAGCCGGATCGGCTCGTGGCGCGGCCAATGGTCGGGCGCGCCGTGTTCGGCGGCGGGACTTGCGACCCCGCCCGCGATTTTCAGAATGAGGGCGCTGGCGCGCTCGAGGGCGAGCCCGCAAAGCTCCGGGTCGACACCGCGCTCGAAGCGCAGCGCAGCCTCGGTCGCAAGCCCGAGGCGCCGCGCGGTCTGCGACAACGTATCGGGGCGGAAATACGCCGCCTCGAGCAAGACGCTGCGGGTCGCGGGACCAACGGCCGCGCGCGTGCCGCCCATGACGCCCGCGATCGCAAGCGGCCCCTCGTCGTCGGCTATGACGAGGTCCGCGGCCTCCAAGACGCGTGTCGAGCCATCGAGGAGCGCGATCTCCTCGCCCGCCTGCGCACGCCGCACCACCACGTCGCCGCGCACCAAAGCCGCGTCGAAGGCGTGCAGGGGTTGACCGAGATCGAACAGGATGTAATTGGTGACATCCACGACCGCGTGACGCGCGCTAGCGCCGCTTTGGCGCAGGCGCTCGATGAGCCATCCGGGGCTCATGGCAGCGGGCTCTATGCCGCTCAGGAGGCGTGCGCAGTAGCGGGGACAACGCGACGGGTCCTTCACCACCACGCGCGGAGTGCCCCCGCGCGTCTTCAGGGCCCGCGCGCGGGGGGCCCTGTAACGGCCGCCGGTGAGCGCCGCGATCTCGCGCGCCATGCCCTTCACGCTCAGACAATCGCCGCGGTTCGGGGTCACCGCCACATCCAGATAGGGATCCGCGAACCCGAAATACTCCGCGAGCGTCGCGCCCAGCGGGGCGTCGGTCGGCAACTCCCACAGACCTTCGGTGGCGGGCAGGCCCAACTCGCCGCCCGAGCACAACATTCCCTGGGAGCGTACCCCGCGCAGTTCGGTCTCGGCGATGGCCCGATCTCCGAGGACCGCCCCCGGCAGCGCCAACGGGGCCTTCAGGCCCACACGCGCATTCGGCGCGCCGCACACGACGGTGCGCCGCCCCCCGGCGCCCGCCTCTACCTCGCAGACCCGCAACCGCTCCGCGTTCGGGTGCGCGGCGACCGCCGCGATCCGCGCCACCACGACACCCGGAAGCAAGGGCCCTGCCGTGCCGGCACCTTCGACCTCGAAACCCCCACGAGTCAAGGCCTCGGCCAGCGCCTCGAAGGGCAGCCGCGAATCGAGCCAGTCACTCAGCCACTTTTTGCCTATACGCACGGGCTTACCGCAGGCTCCTCAGGAAGCGCAGATCGTTTTCGTAAAAGAGCCGGACGTCCGGCACCCCGTCTTTCAGCATGAGCAGCCGCTCCACCCCCATGCCGAAGGCAAATCCGGTAAAGCGTTCCGCATCGATCCCGATACGCCCAAGGACCTCGGGGTGGACGAGCCCGCAACCGAGGACCTCTATGAATCCGGTCCCCTTACAGACCCGGCACCCCTTGCCACCACAGAGCAGACAGCCGATATCCACCTCGGCCGAGGGTTCCGTGAACGGAAAATAGGAAGGCCGCAGCCGCATCGACAGCGGGCGCTCGAAAAAGGCCTCGAGAAAGGCCTTGAGGGTCGCCTTAAGGTGACCCATGTGGATGCCCTCGGCCACCGCCAGCCCCTCGACCTGATGGAACACCGGGCTATGCGTGGGATCGGGGGCGTCCGAACGGTAGACGCGCCCCGGCGCTATGATGCGCAACGGGGGCTCATGGGTCTCCATGAAGCGGATCTGCACAGTCGACGTGTGCGTACGCAGGAGCCCGCCGGCCTTCAGGTAAAAGGTGTCGTGCATGGCCCGCGCCGGGTGATGGGCGGGGATGTTCAGGGCCTCGAAATTATGGAACTCGTCCTCGACTTCGGGCCCTTCCGTCCAGCTGAAGCCCTGTGCGGCGAATATGTCTTCGATGCGCCGCAGGGCGTGCGTGAGGGGATGGAGGCCGCCCATGCCCAGGCCGCGCCCGGGCAGGGTCACATCGACCGCCTCGGTTGCGAGGCGCGCCTCTTGCAGGGCGGCTTCGAGCCTCTCGCGCCGCGCCGCCTGCGCCTCCTCGAGGCGCCGCTTGATCTGATTGACGAGCTGTCCCGCGCGCGGTCTTTCGTCCGCGCCCAGGGTCCCGATACGCTTCAGCTCCTCGGTGAGCAGCCCGCTCTTGCCCAGAATCCGCACCCGCCACGCCTCGAGCGCCGTGACATCCGAGGCCGCGGCAAGCCCCGCCTCGGCCTCGCGCTCGAGCCGCTCAAGCCTCTCTGCGAACGGCTCGCCCATGTCGTGGAGCCAGTCCCTTTAGGCGGCGGCTAGTGTGGCTTTGGCCTTCTCGGCAAGCGCCGCGAACGCGGCCTTGTCCGCCACTGCGATATCCGCCAGCACCTTACGATCGATGACGATCGAGGCCTTGCGCAGCCCATCCATGAGACGGCTGTAGCTCAGGCCGCACTCGCGCGCCGCGGCATTGATGCGGACGATCCAGAGCGCCCGGAACTGGCGCTTGCGGTCGCGCCGGTCGCGATAGGCGTACTGCCCTGCCTTGGCGACCGCCTGCTTGGCGACCCGAAAGACGTTTTTCCGCGCGCCTCTGTACCCCTTGGCGAGCGCCGTGACCTTCTTGTGCCGGGCCCGGGCGGTGACACCGCGTTTGACTCGTGGCATGGTCGATCCCCCTTAAGCGTACGGAAGCATGCGGATGACGCCCGCCACGTCCGAGGGATGGACCAGGCGATCGGCGCGCAGATGGCGCTTACGCTTCGTGCTCTTCGAGGTCAGGATGTGACGCAAATGGGAATGGCGGCACTTGAAGCCGCCCGCGCCCTTCTTGAATCGCTTCGCGGCCCCACGGTTTGATTTCAACTTCGGCATATCATCCTCTGCGCTGTGCGCTCTTGTCATCGTCCCGCTCAAGCAGCCTCACGGCCTTTTGCAAGGCTTGAGTCGGTCGTTCCACCACTACCGCCTGCTCGGTTCCGGACCTCGACCCGTCTATTTCTTCGGGTTGACGACCATCACCATCTGTCGACCCTCGAGCCGCGGACGCTGCTCGACGGTCCCGTATTCGGACAAATCCCCCTCGACCCTTTTCAGGAGCTCCATGCCGAGGTCCTGGTGGGCCATCTCCCGCCCCCGGAACCTGAGCGTGATCTTGGCCTTGTCGCCGTTCTCCAGGAACCGGATGAGGTTACGGACCTTGACGTCGTAATCTCCGACATCGGTCCCGGGGCGAAACTTCACCTCTTTGATCTGAATCTGCTTCTGCTTCTTCTTGGCGACGTGGCGGCGCTTGCTTTCCTCGTACTGGAACTTGCCGTAGTCCATGATACGGCAAACCGGAGGCGACACGTTCGGCGATATCTCGACGAGATCCAGGCCCGCCTCCGCGGCGGTCCTCTGAGCGTCCGCATTCGCTACGATGCCGACCTGCGATCCATCGGCGCCAATCAACCTTATACGCGGGGCTGTAATCTGCCCGTTGAGCCGCGTTTCCCGTTCCGAAGCGATAGTCTACTCCTCCACACGTCCAGGACCGGCCAACGCCGCGCCAACCTGCGCGGTGAGGGCCCCCACACTCATCCCGCCAAGGTCTGCGCCTTCGCGGGTTCTTACCGAAACCGTCCCCTGCTCGGCCTCGCGGTCGCCCACGACGAGCAAATACGGGACCTTTTGCAGGGTATGCTCACGGATTTTAAAGCCTATCTTCTCGTTTCTCAAGTCCGACTCGACGCGCCAGCCGGCGGCGCGTAGTTCACCCTCCACGCCGCGCGCGACGGACCCGTGCCGGTCGGCTATGGGCAATACCACCGCCTGGACCGGGGCGAGCCAGAGCGGCAGGGCGCCGGCATGCTCCTCGATCAGGATCCCTATGAAGCGCTCGAGCGAGCCCAGGATGGCCCGATGCAGCATGACCGGAACCGCCTTCTGGCCCTCGGCTGTCACGAAACTCGCGCCCAGTCGCTCGGGCATGGCGAAATCCACCTGGATCGTGCCGCACTGCCAGACGCGGGCCAAACTGTCCTTCAGCGCGAATTCGATCTTGGGGCCATAGAAGGCCCCCTCGCCGGGCTGCAGCTCGAACGCGAGACCCTTCTTCGAAAGGGCCTGCTCGAGGGCCGCCTCGGCCTTGTCCCACAAGGCGTCGCTACCGACCCGCTGCGCCGGCCGGGTCGAGAGCTTGACCAGCACCTCCCGGAAACCGAAATCGGCATAGACATGATAAAGCAGGTCGATGAAGGCGCTCACCTCCGGCTGGATGTCGGTCTCGGCGCAGAAGATGTGGGCATCATCCTGCACGAAATTGCGCAGCCGCAGGAGGCCGTGCAGTGTGCCCGAGGGCTCGTTGCGATGGCAGGAGCCGAACTCCGCCAGGCGCAGGGGCAGGTCGCGATAGCTCTTCAGACCCTGATTGAATATCTGCACATGCCCCGGGCAGTTCATGGGCTTGACCGCGTATTCACGCTTCTCCGAGGAGGTCGTGAACATGCCCTCCGCGAACTTATCCCAGTGGCCCGAACGCTCCCAGAGACTTTTGTCCATGATGAGGGGGGTACGGACCTCCTGGTAGCCGTGGGCCTCCAGGAGCCGCCTTATATACTGCTCGATCACCCGGTAGATGCGCAGCCCGTGGTCGTGCCAGAAGATCATCCCCGGCGCCTCTTCCTGGACATGGAAGAGATCGAGGGCCCGTCCGATACGCCGGTGATCCCGTCGCTCGGCCTCCTCGAGGTGCTTCAGGTGCTCATCCAGGGCCTCGCGGCTCGCAAAGGCGGTCCCATAGACGCGCTGGAGCATGGGATTGCGCGAATCGCCGCGCCAGTAGGCGCCGGCCAGCCGCATCAGCTTGAAATGCTTGAGTTTGCCGGTCGCCGGGACGTGCGGACCGCGACAGAGGTCCACGAAGTCGCCCTGGCGGTAGAGGGAGATCGTCTCGGTGGCCGGCAGATCGCGGATGATCTCGGCCTTATAGGCCTCGCCCTGCCCTTCGAAAAAGGCGATCGCCTGCTCCCGATCCATGACCTCGCGCGCCACCGCCATATCCTGGCGGGCCAGCTCGCGCATCTTGTCCTCGATGCGCTTCAGGTCGTCGGGACCGAAGCCCGGCGCATAGGCGAAGTCGTAATAAAACCCGTCCCCGATCACAGGCCCGATGGTGACCTGGGCCTCGGGATACAAGGTCTTGACCGCGTGCGCCAAGAGATGGGCGGTCGAATGCCGCAGGATCTCGAGCCCGTCCGGGTCCTTGTCGGTCACGACCGCGAGGCGCGCGTCCTTGTCGATCAGGAAAGAGGTGTCGACGAGCTTGTCATCGACCCGCCCGGCGACCGCCGAACGCGCGAGACCCGCGCCGATGTCGGCGGCCACCTGGCCCACCGTCACCGACCGGTCGTAGGTCCGCTGACTTCCGTCCGGGAGCGTAATGACAGGCATGGGTCTTCGTGGCTACTCGTCCGTCGACCAAGGGCCGACGTCTCATGAAAGTTGGTAGGCGCGAGTGGGATCGAACCACCGACCACTACCATGTCAAGGTAGTGCTCTACCACTGAGCTACGCGCCTTCGGGGTGCGAACATTACCATAGTCAAGCGGCGGCAAACAACAGCGGGCGGCGGCGTCACGCATCGGCCAGCCGCTCGGCCGATCCCGGCTTCAAGGCCCCGCGCCGCAAGGCCTGGATGCGGTCGCGCAGCTTCGCGGCCTGCTCGAACTCGAGGCTGCGGGCATGGTTGTACATGTCCTTTTCAAGCTTCTTGAGAAGCTTGCCCAGGGCCTCCGGGGACAGGCCCTCGGCCCGCTCCTCGCGGGCGCGGGAGCCCCCCGGCGCAAACCGCCCGGGCACCCCGTCGATCAGCTCCTTCACCGCCTTGACCACCCCCTGGGGCGTGATGCCGTGCTCCTCGTTGAAGCGCAGCTGTTTCTCGCGACGGCGGTCGGTCTCGTCTATGGCGGCGCGCATGGAGTCTGTGATGCGGTCGGCGTAAAGGATCGCGCGTCCGTTCAGGTTGCGCGCCGCCCGGCCTATGGTCTGGATCAGGGAACGGGTCGATCGCAGGAATCCTTCCTTGTCGGCATCCAGTATCGCCACGAGCGAGACCTCGGGGATGTCGAGCCCCTCGCGCAAGAGGTTGATGCCGACCAGCACATCGAAGGCCCCGGCGCGCAGGTCCCGGATGATCTCGACGCGCTCCACCGTGTCGATATCCGAGTGCAGGTAGCGCACCCGCACTCCATGCTCGTGGAGGTATTCGGTCAGGTCTTCGGCCATGCGCTTCGTGAGCGTCGTCACGAGCACCCGTTCGTCACGCGCGGCGCGCAGCCGGACCTCGGCCAGCACGTCGTCGACCTGACGGGCCACCGGGCGCACCTCGACCTCGGGATCCACGAGACCCGTGGGCCGAACGACCTGCTCGACCACCGTGGCCGAACGCGCCGCCTCATAGGGGCCAGGGGTGGCCGAGACGAATACCGTCTGCGGCATCATGGCCTCGAACTCCTCGAGCTTTAAGGGCCTGTTGTCGAGCGCCGATGGCAGCCGGAAGCCGTACTCGACCAGGGTCTCCTTGCGCGAACGGTCGCCGCGATACATGCCGCCCAGCTGCGGCATGGTGACGTGGCTCTCGTCGACGATGAGCAAGGCGTTCTTGGGGAGATAGTCGATCAGGGTAGGCGGCGGCTCCCCCGCCTTGCGGCCCGAGAGGTAGCGCGAGTAATTCTCGATCCCGGAGCAATACCCGAGTTCCTTCATCATCTCGAGGTCGAAGCGTGTGCGCTCCGCGAGCCGCTGGGCTTCCACGAGCTTATTGGCGGCATTCAAGACCTCGAGCCGCGCGCGCAGCTCCTCGCGGATCAGGTCGACCGCGCCCGTGACCGTGTCGCGCGGGGTCACGTAATGGGATTTGGGGTAGACGGTAGCCCGCCCGAGCCGGCTCACGATGTCGCCCGTGAGCGGATCGAATTCCATGAGGTCCTCTATCGTCTCATCGAACAGCCCGACGCGGACCGCGAGCTGTTCGGACTCGGCCGGGAAGATGTCTATGACATCCCCATGGACCCGGAAAGTGCCGCGCTTCAATTCCACATCGTTGCGCGTGTACTGCATCTCCGAGAGACGCTTCAAGATGGCGCGCTGATCGAAGATGGCGCCCTTCTTCAGGTGCAGGATCATGGCGTGGTAGGCGCCCGGATCGCCCAAACCGTAGATCGCCGACACCGTACCCACAATGATCGCGTCCGGCCGCTCGAGCAGGGCCTTGGTCGCCGACAGGCGCATCTGCTCGATGTGCTCGTTGATCGCGGCGTCCTTTTCGATGAAGGTGTCGGATGCCGGAACGTAGGCCTCGGGCTGGTAGTAGTCGTAGTACGAGACGAAATACTCGACGGCGTTGTGCGGAAAGAAGTCCCGCATCTCCGAATAGAGTTGGGCGGCGAGCGTCTTATTGTGCGCCAGGATCAGGGCCGGGCGCTGGAGTTCGGCGATCACGTTGGCCACCGTGAAGGTCTTCCCGGAGCCCGTCACGCCAAGCAGGGTCTGGAAGGCGAGCCCAGCCTGCAAGCCCTCCACCAACGCCTTTATGGCCTCCGGCTGGTCGCCGGCGGGGGCATATTGGCTTGCGATCTCAAAACGCTCTGCGTGCCGCTTTGGTTGCATCGATATCCAGGGTAATATACGCGCGAGTAAACGCCCGAAAAGGTTTCCTGCTTGTCTAAACTGACATTATCGGCCCGTGTAGGCCGGATCAAGCCCTCGCCGACCCTTGCCGTCACCGCTCGCGCCAAGGCCCTCAAGGCCGAGGGGCGGGATATCCTGGACCTGGGCGCCGGCGAGCCGGACTTCGACACCCCAGATCCCATCAAGGAGGCGGCGATCCGCGCGATCCGCGCCGGCTTCACCAAATATACGGCGGTCGATGGTACGCCGGAACTGAAAGCGGCGGTGGTCGAGAAATTCGCGCGCGAGAACGACCTGCATTTTACCACGTCACAGGTTCTTGTGTCGGTCGGCGGCAAGCAGAGCTTCTACAACCTCGCCCAGGCGCTGCTCGATACCGGGGACGAGGTCGTCATTCCGGCCCCCTACTGGGTGTCCTATGCCGACATCGTGCTCATGGCCGATGCCTTGCCTGTGATCGTCCCGACCACGCTCGAGCAAGGCTTCAAGATCACCCCCGAGGCTTTGGATGCGGCGCTTGCCTTTAGAACCAAGCTCTTCGTCCTAAACAGCCCCTCGAACCCGACCGGGGCCGTCTATACTCGCGCAGAGCTTGCCGCCTTGGGCGAGGTGCTGCGCCGCTACCCGCACGTCCTCATCGCGAGCGACGATATGTACGAGCATATCGCCTGGGGCGGTGAACCGTTCGCCAACATCGCAAACGTCTGCCCCGACCTCCTGGATCGCACCATTGTCTTGAACGGCGTCTCCAAGGCCTACGCGATGACCGGCTGGCGCATAGGTTATGCGGCCGGCCCCGCCGACCTCATCAAGGCCATGACCAAGATCCAGTCGCAGAGCACGTCGAATCCGACATCCGTGTCGCAGGCCGCGGCCGAGGCGGCCCTACGGAGCGGGACCACCCTCGTCACCCCCATGTGCACCGCCTTCAAGGCCCGCCACGACTGGTTGTATGCCGAACTCGCCGCCATGCCGGGCCTGCGCTGCCGGCCCGCCGATGGCACGTTCTACCTATTCCCCGAGGTCACCGGGGCCCTGAAGGCCCTCGGACTTTCGGATGACCAGGCCCTGGCCGAGGCGCTCCTGGAGAGGACCGGAATTGCCGCCGTTCCAGGCTCGGCCTTCGGCTCGCCCGGACACCTGCGCTTCTCGTATGCCACGAGCGACCAGATCCTGAGGGAGGCCGTCGCGCGCCTGCGACGCTTCTTCGAAAACGGATCACGCGCCCTCGCCCAGGGCGAGCGCGCATAATACCGAGATTAGTCCTTGACGCCGGGGGCCAGGCTTCGTAGCATAGCGGGCCTTGCGTTCCCCGGTAGCTCAGTCGGTAGAGCAGGTGACTGTTAATCACCGGGTCGGAGGTTCAAGTCCTTCCCGGGGAGCCAATTAAAACCAGGGCTTACGAGGTACCAAGCCCCACCCCGCCCCCCTCAGTATCAACCAGGCCTCAACTTCGATACCAGTCACGGCCTTCAGTCACCCCAGCCTGAATCAGGGTGGCCAGGACATCCCGTCTTTCGGGGCGCCCAAGCCAATCCTGGAAGCCCATGTCTTGAGTGTTACCTCAAGTCTCAGACCCAGAGTCCTCCACGGCTCAGGAGCCATGGTGTTGCCGGGGCCGTCGGGGTCCAGCTGCCGCGTGATCGCCCACGCCGGGGACGGCCAGGCCGCACCGCCGCTGCCGCTCGCGCCCGCGAGGTTCGAATCGAATTGGAAGGTGATGGTCTTCGCCCCCGTGCCGATCTCCTCGGGGCCAACGAGGCTTACGAGACGCCCGAAGGCGTCATAGCCCTACTCTGTCTCATGGCCGTTCACATCGGTTGTGACGGTCGGCACAAGGGGCCATCGGTGCAAATCCCTAGAGTGCGTCTATCTTGCATAATACTCCGATAGGGAGCACTACCAGCGCGGGCGAACCTTGTGGTTCATCTAACTTCGGGTCAGAAGCCATGGCAACCGACGGCAAACCATTTTACCGCGCCCTGGGGCAGCGGATCGCGCAGTTTCGCAGGGCGCGGGGCCTCACTCAACAGCAACTCGCAGAAACGCTGGGGATCGCGCAACAGACCATGGCCCACTACGAGGGGGTGCCCCTATGTCCTTTGTCAAGCATTTGTTGTCGATGCCGCATGATAAAAAGCGCCGTCACGCAACATCGCATACAGCACATCACTGCGCCGGCGGGCCAGCGCAATGAGCGCCTGATTGTGTCGCTTGCCCTGACTGATTTTGCGGTCGTAGTAAGCCCGGGAGACGGGATCGCGCAGGGCGGCGAAAGCCGACAGGAACATCGTACGTTTTAAGATCTTGTTGCCTCGCCGCGAGGGGTGTTCACCACGAATAGAGCTTCCCGAACGACGGGTAACGGGCGCTAGGCCTGCGTAGGCGGCGAGATGGGCCGCCGAGGCAAAGGGTCTAGGGGTAACCTCCGTCAGGAGTCTTGCTGTGGTCCTGATGCCGACTCCCGGCATGCTCATCAGGACCAGCGTAAGAGGGTGCGCCAAGACCCGCTGCTCGACCTCTTGGGCGAGTTCCGCGCGTTGCTGGCGTAAGGCACCTAACTGCTGGGCCAATTTGGGCAGCACGAGGCTCACGGCCTGGGTGCCTGGCACCACCACGGTCTGTTCGCTCAAGGCTTTCAGGATTTCTGCTGGCAGCGTTTTGGCCAGTCTCGGCGCAAGCTTGCTTAAGTGCGTGGTAAGCCGTTTCTCGCTGGTGGCCGAAAGCGCTTGCGGTGAAGGATATTTCTGCAGAAGGGTACACACAGCCGGATGATCAAGCCGGGGTCCCAGTACGCGCTCCAAAGCCGGGTGGATCTGGGTGAGAAGTCCGCGGATACGGTTGCTGACTTGGGTGATTTGCGCGGCCAGATCATCATCAAAACCGCACAATAACGTGAGCTCTGCCAAGGCCTCATCCGTCTTGGGTAAGGCGCGCAACGCGTGCGGCATCGAGCGCGCGGCTTCGGCGATGATAGCGGCATCCCGCGCATCGGTCTTCGCTTCGCCTGCATGAAGATCGGCAATGCGGCGCATAGCCAACCCTGGCAAATAAGCGACTTCAATGCCTTCCGCGCGCGCTACCGTGATGGGCAGGGCCCCAATCGTGGCTGGCTGATCAACAACCAGCAACAGTCTGCCGTGCACTTTCAGGCCCGCGATCACTGTCCGCAGCTTGTCTTCGTCGTTAGGTAAAGCTTTATCAAACAACCGCTTACCTGACCGATCCAGGGCCACGGCATGGTGTTCACCCTTACCGACATCCACGCCGATAAAGACGGCCACTTCCCTCTGATTCTCGTTGTTCTCCATGCTGACCTCCCGCCACTCGATGACAAAATGCGGCCAATAACCATGGCAGAAAGTCTCGGCATCCACGTTACAGGCGACCTATTGAAGATATCATCGGCCGAGCCCCTATTAGCGATGACTCACTGCCTGCCCGACCCGGTGACAACACCCCCCGGATCATGGTCGACTGGGGGAAGCAATCATGCCGGATCTGACTGGCCGAACCTCTATTGTAGAGGCAGGAACATAGTAACGGGG
>JAKAXT010000059.1 GCA_021816425.1 Pseudomonadota bacterium
CGCACCGCGCCGGTGGCAACATCGGTGGCAGGGCAAACCCCACCTGGAGCAAGACCGAATAGGGGGACCATGGCGCGGCCCGCGTCGTCCCCGGGTAGGTTGCTTGAGGCGTCTGGTGACAGGCGTCCCAGAGGAATGACTGTCCACGACAGAACCCGGCTTATCGGCCGGCTCCCCCCTTACTTTATATTATAGAGGCCGCCACCCCCCCGGGTGGTCCCTCCTGGACGGCCCGCGGCTCGGGTCCGTCATCGTCTCTCAAGCCCTTTTCATCGCGCGTGCTTGACTTCGCTTTTCCTGCGTCTCTATAGTGTCAAGAAGTGGGCGAATGTGGATTTTTGTGGGATCGAGGCGCAAAGGGCGTGATGTTTCGCGGCGTAAACAGCGTAAGTCTCGACAGCAAGGGGCGAATTGCCATACCCACTCGCTATCGGGAGGATCTGCGCACAGGGTGCGAAGGCCGGCTCATCATGACGGTCGATCGTGACCATTGCCTCCTGCTTTATCCGCTTCCCGCATGGGAGATCATCGAGGCCAAGCTCGTGGCTTTGCCGAGCCTGGGCCCCCAGACGCGACGCCTGCAGCGGCTTCTGATAGGGCACGCGACGGAGTGCGATATGGATGGGGCGGGGCGCATCTTGCTGCCCGCGCCGCTACGCACCTTCGCCTCCCTGGATAAAGACATCATGTTGATAGGGCAGGGAAACAAATTCGAGTTGTGGGACGCAGAGACATGGGATGCGCGGCGGACCGAGTGGCTTGCGCAGACTGACGGCGAAGAGCTGCCTGCCGAGCTGCAGTCCTTGTCGCTGTGACCGAGGGACACAGGCCAGTTCTTCTGGCCGAGGCCCTCGACGCGCTGGCGGTGCGACCGGAGGGGCGTTATCTCGACGCCACTTTCGGGCGTGGCGGGCATAGCGCGGAGATACTGGCGCGCCTTGCGCCGACGGGTCGGTTGCTCGCGATGGATCGCGACGACCAGGCGATCGAGGTGGCCACGCGGCGTTTCGGGGAGGACCCGCGTATGACGATAGTGAAAGGGCGCTTCTCGGTGATGGGAGACGATCGCGGGGGCGCGCCGTGGCAAGGAGGCTACGATGGGATTCTGTTCGATCTGGGGGTGTCATCCCCCCAGCTGGATGATGCCGGCCGCGGGTTCAGCTTTCGGCAGGAAGGGCCGCTCGATATGCGCATGGACCGGCAATCGCGACCGTCTGCCGCCGAATGGCTGAACAGCGCCCCCGAGGCCGAGATTGCGCGGGTGCTGCGTGATTTCGGGGAGGAGCGCTTTGCGCGGCGCATCGCGCGCGCCGTCGTGGCCGCGCGGGCCGACACGCCGATCATGACGACCTCGCAGTTCGCGGCGCTCGTCGCGCGCGAAATCCCGCGGCGCGAGCCTGGGCAGGATCCGGCCACGCGCGCCTTTCAGGCGCTGCGTATCCTCGTAAACGACGAACTGGGGGAATTGACCCGCGCGTTACCCGCCGCGCGGGACTTATTGCGGCCGGGTGGGCGGCTCGTCGTGATCAGCTTCCATTCGCTCGAAGATCGCATCGTAAAGCAGTTTTTCGCGCGCGAGGCGCGCGGCGATGCGTATCCCGCGCGCCTGCCCGTTCCGCAGGCCCTGCTCGCTCCCCGTCTCAAGGTGGTCGGGAAGCCCGTGCGGCCCGGCGCCGCCGAGCGCGCCGCCAATCCGCGCGCCCGGAGCGCGGTCATGCGTGTCGCCGAGCGGCTGAGGGAGGCCTCATGAGTCGTCGGATGACTGCGGTCTGGCTCGTTGCGCTCCTGGTGTCGGCCTTGGCGCTCGTCAATGTCCGCAATCGCTACCTGCTGCTCTTTGCCCGCGAACAACATCTCGTGAGTCAGAAGGATGCCTTGCACGTGGAGTGGGGGCGACTGTTGCTGGAGCAGGGGACGCTCGCCGCGCATGGGCGCATCGACAGGATCGCGCGGCATCGCCTCGACATGGTGATGCCCGATCCGCGGCGCATCGTGCTTATGTACACTCAAGCGTCGAACATCCCATGACCGGGCCGAGCCATTGCCTCGTCGCCACCACCCAAGCGGGTTTCGGGCGATCCTCCTTTTTGCTGGTGCTCATGCTGGCGGCGCTGGTGCTCATGGCCGTGCGGGCGTTTTTCCTGCAGGTCGTCGATGCGCCCTTTCTCCGCCATGAGGCGAGGCGCCAGGCGATAGAGACCGTCCAGCAGGAGGGGCACCGGGGGATGATCGTGGATCGCCATGGGCAGCCGCTTGCCATCAGCACGCCCGTGGATTCCCTTTGGGCGAACCCCCAGACCCTCCTGAAGGAGCCCGCCGTGTGGCCGCGCTTGGCGCACGCGATCGGTTGGCGCACGGCGACACTAAAGCGCGCCCTCGCCATGCAGCGGCACGAGCAATTCATGTATCTGCGCCGCCAGGTGGATCCGCGGTATGCGCAGCGCGTTCTCGATCTGCGTATACCGGGGGTGGCCTCGCAGCGCGAGTACCGGCGCTATTACCCGGCGGGCCCGGTCGCCGCGACCTTGGTCGGATTTACGAACATCAACGACCAGGGCCAAGATGGGGTTGAGCTCGCTTACAATGCCCTGCTAAGTCCCCGGCGTGGGCACGCCATCGTGATCCGCGATGGTCTGGGCGAGCCCATTGCCGTGCGCCGGGGGCGTAGTCCTCCGCGCCCCGGACATACCCTGGTCTTGAGCATCGACGAACGCATCCAGTACCTGGCCTACCGCGAACTCTTGAAGGCGGTCCGCTATCACCACGCAAGCAGCGGCTCTGTCATCGTCCTGGACGCGCGGTCGGGACAGGTTTTGGCGCTCGCCAATGTGCCGAGCTTCAACCCCAACACGCGCAGCGACTTGAACAGCAGCTATTATCGCGACCGCGCCGTCACCGACGTGATCGAGCCCGGCTCATCCTTGAAGCCGTTCACGATCGCGCTCGCTCTCCAGTCGGGCCGCATCGTCCCCCACACGCTCGTGAGTACCTCGCCCGGGAGCTACTGGGTGGGGCCGGACCGCATCAGCGACGTGGGGAATTTCGGCCTCATCGACGTCTCGCACGTCATCGCCGAGTCGAGCAATGTCGGGGCGTCCAAGATTGCCCTCACGACTTTGACGCGGCGGGCCATGTACCATAATTTCCTGCGGCTGGGGTTCACCCACTCGACCAAAAGCGGCCTGCCGGGAGAGTCGAGCGGCTTCTTGAGCCCGCCCGACACCTGGGAGCCGATTCAGAAGGCGACTTTGGCCTTCGGCTACGGGATCTCGGTGACGCCCATGCAGATGGCGCGGGCCTACACGGTGTTCGCCGATGGGGGCCTCTTGAGGTCGATCAGCATCCTGAAAAGCTCCCCCTTCTCCCCGGGCCGGCGTGTCTTTTCGCCGCGCATCGTGCGTGAAATGCGCCATATGCTCGAGCTCGCCGCAAGCCCGGCGGGGACGGGCGCCACGGCCGATGTCGTAAACTATCGCGTCGCCGGCAAGACCGGAACGGCGCACATCGCGGACCTTAAGGGTTATCATAAGCATCGCTACGTCGCCTCTTTTGGAGGCTTTGCGCCGGCGTCGGATCCGCGGCTCGTGATCTTCGTCGATATCCGCGATCCGCGCAGACATGGCTACTATGGGGCCCAGTGCGCGGCGCCCGTGTTTCGTAAAGTCATGACCGGCGCCTTGCGCATATTGAATATCCCGCCCGACGACCCCGTAACCACGATGGCGCGCGCGCAGACGAGGTGGCCATGACTGTGATGTTGAGCGCTCTTCTGGAAGGCATCCGAGGGATCGGTCGGGACGTCGATCGCGACGTCACCGCCTTGACCCTGGATAGCCGCACCGTGGTGCCCGGCGCCTTGTTCATGGCCCTGACGGGGACCAGTCAGGACGGTCGCCGCTTCATAAGCGATGCCGTGGCGCGCGGCGCGGCTGCGGTCGTCAGCGAAAGCGCGTCCGACGGGCGGCTCGGGTCGGTTCCCGTCATCGCCTGCCCGGGACTGCGCCCCCTGGTCGGCACCATCGCGGACCGCTTCTACGGAAGCCCGTCACGGGCCTTGTCAGTCATCGGGATCACGGGGACCAACGGCAAGACCACCACGAGCCATCTCATAGCCCAGGCGCTCAGCACGCGGAACCCCTGCGCCGTGATCGGCACCCTCGGCAATGGGTTCCCGGGCGCCTTGTTGCCGGCGGACAGGACCACGCCGGATGCGGTATCGCTCCATCGATGGCTGGATCGCTTTCGCCGCGAGGGCGCCCATGCCGCATCGGTCGAGGTCTCCTCCCACGCGCTCGATCAGGGGCGGGTGGGCGGTGTGCGATTCGCGGGCGCGGTGTTCACCAATCTCACGCGCGATCACCTCGATTACCACGGGGACATGGAGCGCTACGGGCAAGCCAAGGCGCTGTTGTTCGCCCTGCCGGACATCGACTTCGCGGTCCTGAACAGCGACGATCCCTTCAGCGCGACCCTGCAAGGCCGGGTCAACCCGCGGGCGCGTCAGTGGTTTTATGGGAACACGGGCGACGTCCGGATAAGGGGCGCCGAGGCCTTCGCCAAGGGGCTTCAGATCGACTTCGTCGTCCCCGAGGGATCCGTAACCCTGAAAAGCGCCCTTATCGGGAGGTTCAACGTCTACAATCTCGCCGCGGCCCTGACGACGCTCCTCGCCTCGGGCTGGAGCGCGCGGGACGCCGCGGACGCCCTGGCGGTCGTGGCCCCGATCCCCGGCCGCATGGAGCCCTTCCCGGGCCGCGTCGACCAGCCGTTCGTGGTGGTCGATTACGCCCACACCCCGGACGCCCTGGAAAAGGCCCTGGCGGGCGCGCGGGCGCATACCGCGGGACGCGTGGTGTGCGTGTTCGGTTGCGGCGGAGACCGTGATCGGGGCAAGCGCGCGCTCATGGGGGCCTGCGCCAGTCGTTTCGCCGATCTTGCGATCGTCACTCACGACAACCCGCGGCACGAGGATCCGGAGCGCATCGTCGCCGACATCCTGTCGGGGGTGCCAGACGATGCCCGCGAGCGCTTTCTCGTCATGGGCGACAGGCAGGCGGCGATCGCGCGGGCTTTGCGCGAAGCCTCGCCGGGTGACATCGTCGTCATCGCGGGGAAGGGGCATGAGGAATATCAGCAATTCGGCGATCGCCGGGTCCCCTACAGCGACCGGCTCACCGTGCGCCAGCTTCTGGGGGCCTCATGATGACGCTCGATGAGGTGGCCATGGCGGTCGGCGCCGTCCCGCGCGACATGTCCGGACGCGTCGATGGCGTGGCGACGGACACCCGCACCATGACCCCCGGTTGCCTGTTCATCGCCCTGCGCGGTGCGCGTTTCGATGGCCATGCCTTCTTGAAGGAGGCCGCCTCCCGCGGCGCGGTTGCCGCCCTGACCGACCGCGCGCCCGAGTCTGGCTGGCCGCCGTGCCTCGTCGTGCCGGACACACGCCAGGCCCTGGGTCGCCTAGCGGCCTATTGGCGCCGCAAGATGCGCGCCAAGGTGCTGGCCGTGACCGGCAGCAACGGCAAGACCAGCGTCAAGGAGCTGACCGCGGGGATACTGGCGAGAGGGCATCGCGGGATCGCGACCCAAGGCAATCTCAATAACGATATCGGGCTGCCGCTCACGCTGCTCAGGCTGCGCCCCGAGCACGACTACGCGGTCGTGGAGCTCGGCATGAATCGGCCCGGCGAGATCGCCGCGCTCGGGGCGCTCGCCGCGCCCGATGCGGCGGTGGTCACGAATGCGGGGTCCGCGCACCTGGAAGGCCTCGGCACGGTCGAGGCCGTGGCCCGTGAAAAGGGGTCTTTGTACTCGACCCTGGGCGGGCACGGGACGGCTGTGATCAATGTCGATGACGGCTATGCGTCGTATTGGAGGGGCCTCGCCTCGGGACCGATATTGACCTACGGCCTGAGTGGGGCCGCCGACGTCTCGGCGCGGTTCAGGCTGCACGGCGACGGGACCGACCTATCCATCCGCGCCCCGCAATGGGATTCCCCTCTTGCGGCCCGGCTCGCCCTTTTGGGGCGCCATAACGTCGCCAACGCCCTGGCGGCGACCGCGCTTGCCCTGACCTTCGGCGCCTCGCGCGAGGCGATAGCGGAGGGCCTGGCCCGGGCCGTGCCCGTCAATGGCCGCCTCGAGAGCGTCCATGGCTTTGCCGGATCACGGCTGATAGACGACAGCTACAATGCCAACCCGGATTCCGCGCGCGCGGCGCTCGAGGTCCTGGCCGGCTTGGCCGGCGAGCGCTGGTTCGTCCTGGGCGACATGGCGGAACTGGGTCGGGAGGCCGCCGCGATGCACCGCGCGTTCGGTGCGGCGGCCGCATCCAAGGTCGAGCATCTCTGGACCCTGGGGCCGCTCGCCCGCGAGGCGGCCACGGCGTTTGGCGCGGGCGGGCGTCACTATGAGGATCATGAAACCTTGTCACGCGATCTGAAGGCGGCGCTTCACGAAAACGCCGTGGTGTTGGTGAAGGGGTCGCGGAGCATGCGCATGGAGCGCATCGCATCCGCTCTGCGGGCTGGCGGAGGGTCGGATGTTCCTGTTCATCATTAGGGCCTTGGGGGCCGGACCGGCCGCTCACTTGCTCGTCTGGCGCGCCTTGCTCGCGTTTCTGACCGCGTTCGCCCTTGGTCTTGCCGCGGGCCCCGCCATGATCCGCAGGCTTACGGCCCGGCTCATCGGACAGACGGTCCGCAAGGACGGTCCGCAGAGCCACTATCAGAAGGCCGGGACGCCGACCATGGGCGGCCTTCTCATGCTGTTTGCCATCACGGCCTCGACGCTCCTTTGGATGCGGCTTGGCGACGCCGACACCTGGATCGCGCTTGCGACCTTGCTGTCGTTCGGCGCCATCGGGTGGGCCGACGACTACGTCAAGCTCCTCTCCAAGAACCCCCGCGGCATTGGCGCGCGGGCCAAATTCGTATCCCAGACGGTGGTCTCGGTGGTCGCCGCCGCCGCCATCTTCGCGTGCGCCCACAAGGGGCCCGACACCGGCCTCTATCTTCCGTGGGTGGCCCACCCGCTCGCGCAGCTTGGCGTTGTCTCCTTCATCATTTTCGGATTTCTGGTCGTGACCGGCGCGAGCAACGCGGTCAACCTGACCGATGGTCTCGACGGCCTGGCCGCCTTCCCGACGGCCCTGGTGGCGGGCGCCCTCGCGGTCCTCGCCTATGTGGCGGGCTCGCCGCACTTCGCCGCGCAGGTCGATCACCCCTTCGTCCCGGGCGCGCAGGAGCTCGCGGTGTTCTGCTGCGCGATCATAGGCGCCGCCTTGGCCTTTCTGTGGTTCAACACCTATCCCGCCCAGGTGTTCATGGGGGACGTGGGCGCGCTCGCTCTGGGGGCCGCCCTGGGCGTGGTCGCGGTCGTCATCCGTCAGGAGATCCTGCTGTTCATCATGGGCGGCGTATTCGTGGCCGAGACCCTCTCGGTCATGCTGCAGGTCGGCTCCTTCAAGCTCACCGGCCGGCGCATCTTCAGGATGGCGCCCCTCCATCACCATTTCGAGCTGAAAGGCTGGCCCGAGCCGCGCGTGATCGTGCGCTTCTGGATCATCACCGTCGTTTTGGTTCTGGTGGGGCTATCCACCCTCGGAGGGCGGCCATGAGCCATCGCGCGATCGTTCTGGGCCTGGGCGAGACGGGCCTGTCGTGCGTCACGTATCTGCTCTCGCAGGGCTACGACGTCACGGTATGCGACACGCGCCCCGTGCCGCCGCTGCGGGAGTGCCTGCGCGAGCGTCACCCGCACGTCCCCGTGCTCACGGGCGCCCTGCGCGAAGAGGTCCTGAGTGGCGCGGACCTGCTGGCGGTGAGTCCGGGCCTCTCCTTGAAGGAGCCGGCGATCGCCGCCGCGCGCCGCCAGGGGGTGGCGGTGGTGGGCGACATCGAACTCTTCGCCCGCACGTGTCTTGCGCCCGTCATCGCCATCACAGGCTCCAACGGCAAGAGCACGGTCACGACTTTGGTCGGCGAGCTCTTGAATCACGCGGGCGTCAAGGTCACGGTCGCGGGCAATATCGGTGTGCCCGTGCTTTCGGTGCTGAATGACCCTCCACCCGATGTCTATGTCCTCGAGCTCTCGAGTTTTCAGCTGGAGACGACCGCGAGCTTGAACGCCCAGGCCGCCACGGTCCTGAACGTGAGCCCCGATCACATGGATCGCTACGAGGATCTGCCCGAATACGCCCATGCCAAGGCCCGCATCTTTACGGGCATGGGGCGCATGGTGATCAATCGCGACGATCCGTGGGTCATCGCCATGGCGCACGAGGACCGGGAGGTCGTGTCGTTCGGTCTCGACCGGCCGATCGGCCACGATTTCGGGCTGATCGACCAGGCCGGCGAATCCTGGATCGCCCAGGGGCGCCATCCCTTGATGCCGGTGGCCGCCGTGCCGCTCCCCGGCCGCCACAATATCGCGAACGTCATGGCGGCGTTCGCGCTCGCGTCGACCGTAAGCCGTGATTTCCCGGCGATGGTGGAAGCGGTTTCGAGCTTTCGGGGGCTTGCGCACCGGACCAAGGTGATAGGTCGGCACGAGGGCGTCGAATGGATAGACGATTCCAAGGGGACGAACGTCGGCGCGACGACCGCCGCCATGGCCGGGCTTGCCGGGAAGGTGGTCCTGATCGCAGGCGGTGACGGAAAGGGCGCGGACTTCTCGCCGCTTGCGCCGGTCGTGCGCGACAAGGCCCGTGCCGTCGTGCTCATAGGGCGCGATGCCGCGCGCATCGAAGAGGCGGTACGCGGTTTCTGCCCGATCGTCCACGCGCGGGACATGGACGAGGCCGTACTCCTCGCGCGCGACCACGCGATGCCCGGTGACCATGTGCTCCTGTCGCCGGCGTGCGCGAGTTTCGACATGTATCGCAATTACGCGCATCGGGGCGAGGTGTTCGCCGATGCGGTCCGGCGCCTCGTCATGGGGCATCAGGGGGGGACCTATGGCTGACGCGAACGACGCGGTCGTCGCGCGCCGCCTGCCGCGCCTGGACCCGATGCTTCTGTATACCCTGTATACGCTGCTCGGTTTCGGGCTCGTCATGGTGTATTCCGCGTCGGCGTTCGTCTCGGTCCATAGGGTGGGCTACAGCATTTATTACCTCTGGCACGATATCGTGAACACGGCGTTGAGCCTCGTGACGCTCATGGTGGTCGTCACCATCCCGATGACGCTGTGGCGTCAGTTTTCCCCTTACCTGCTCATGGCGGGGCTCGTGGCGCTGGTCATGGTCCTGATCCCGCACGTCGGCGTTCGGGTCAATGGTTCCGCGCGCTGGCTGTCGCTCGGCGTCATCAATATCCAGCCCTCGGAATTCCTGAAGCTCTTCCTGGTCCTCTACCTCGCGGGCTATCTCGTGCGCCGCCAGGGCCGCCTGAGCGAGTTCACCCACGGAATCCTGACGGTCGCCACTTTGCTCATGGTGACGGGCGTGCTCCTGCTGCTCGAGCCCGACATGGGAAGCGAGGTGATCCTGTGGGCGGTCGCCTTCGGGATGTTGTTCGTGGGCGGCGTCCGCCTGAGCCACTTTCTGGCGGTGGTCCTTTCCGGCGTTGGGGCGGGCGCCCTGCTGATCCTCGCGTCCCATTATCGGGAACGGCGGGTCATAGGGTTCCTGCACCCCTTCGCGCAGGCCAAGGGGGACGGCTACCAGCTCGTGCAATCGCTCATGGCCTTCGGGCGCGGAGGCCTGGTGGGCCGCGGACTCGGCCTCAGCATGCAGAAGCTCTATTATCTGCCGGCCGCGCACACGGACTTCCTGTTCGCGATCATCGGCGAGGAGTTCGGCTTTCTCGGCGTGCTGTTCGTGATCGCGCTCTTTAGCGTCATCATCATCCGCGCGTTCCAGATCGCCGAGGCGGCGCGCGGGGCCGAGGATCTGTACGCCTGCTACGTCGCTCAAGGGGTCGGCATCCTGATCGGCCTGGAGGCGATCATCAATATGGGCGTCGACATGGGCGTCTTGCCGACCAAGGGGCTTGCCTTGCCGTTTCTGAGTTATGGGGGTTCCAGTACTTTGATGAGCTGTGTGGCGCTCGGCCTTTTGCTGCGCATCGATCGCGAACTGAAGGCCCGGGGGGCGTCGCGATGAAAACCGTGCTGATTGCCGCGGGCGGTACCGGGGGGCATGTGTTCCCGGCGCTCGCCGTGGCCCAGGCCCTGCGGGCCGAGGGGGTGGCGGTGGCGTGGATCGGGACCGAGCGCGGCCTCGAGGCGCGCATCGTGCCGGCGGCGGGCTTCCCCATCGACTGGATCACGATCCAGGGTCTGCGCCGGGGCTCCCTGCGCGATCTCGCGTTTTTGCCGGGACGGCTCCTCGTCGCCCTCTGGCAGACGTTCCAGATCTTCAGGCGTCGGCGGCCGGACGTGGTGCTCGCCCTGGGGGGCTTCGTTGCGGGGCCCGGCGGGATCGTGGCGTGGCTCATGCGCACGCCGCTTGTCGTGCATGAGCAGAATGCGCTCGCCGGCCTCACCAATCGCTGGCTCGCCCTGTTTGCCGATCGCGTCCTTTGCGGGTTCCCGGAGGCCTTCGGTTCCCTGCCCGGGGCCGTGCATACGGGCAATCCCGTGCGGCCCGAGATATTGCAGGTCGCGCGTCCCGAGACCCGCCTTCGGGACCGCGCGCCACCGCTGCGCGTGCTCGTGGTCGGAGGAAGCCAGGGGGCGGCGGTGTTGAACGCCGTCTTGCCGCAGGCCGTGGCCCTCATCGACCCCGCATGGCGGCCGGTTTTGCATCATCAAAGCGGACAGAGGGAGTTGTCTCTGACCGAGGAGGCGTACCGAAGCCGCGGCCTCGATGCCCGCGTGACCGCGTTCATCGACGACATGGCCGCGGAGTATGAGTGGGCCGATGTGGTGGTGTGCCGGGCCGGCGCCATGACCATAGCCGAGTTGTGTGCGGTCGGCACCGCCGCCGTGTTGGTCCCCTTCCCTCATGCGACGGACGACCATCAGACGGCGAACGCGCGTTTCCTGGTGGATCGGGAGGCGGCGCTCCTCGTGCCACAAAGCGAGTTTTCCCCGTCGCACATGGCTGAGCTGCTCGAAGGCCTGGCGCGCGCGCCCGAGGTGGGCATGCGCATGGCCGAGCGCAGCCGCTCGTGCGCGATGCCCGACGCCACGGAGCGGATAGTCGCGGCGTGTTTGGAGGCGGCGCATGCATAACGTACATCGTATTCATTTCGTGGGCATAGGCGGGGCCGGCATGTGCGGCATTGCCGAGGTCCTTCATAACCTGAAATTCGAGGTGTCCGGATCGGACGCCGCCGAAAGCGCCAACACCCGGCGCCTCGCGGGTCTGGGGATCCGCATCCACATAGGTCACGACCAGAGCCTCGTGCGGGCGCAGGACGTCGTCGTCGTCTCGTCGGCGATAGGGTCCCAGAATCCCGAGGTCCTGGCGGCGCGCGCCGCCAAGATCCCCGTCATTCCGCGCGCCGAGATGTTGGGGGAATTGATGCGCCTCCAGCAGGGGGTGGCGGTCGCGGGGACCCACGGCAAGACCACCACCACGAGCCTCGTGGCGGGCGTCCTGGGCCAGGCGGGACTCGACCCGACCTTCGTCATAGGCGGCCGCCTGAACAGCATCGGAAGCCACGCGCGTCTCGGCCGCGGCCGCTATCTCGTCGCGGAGGCCGACGAAAGCGACGCCTCGTTCCTGCACCTTCAGCCCCTGATCGCGATCGTCACGAATATCGATTCCGACCACATGGGCACCTATGGCGGGGACTTCCAGCGTCTGAAGCAGGCCTTCCTGGCCTTCCTGCACAACCTGCCCTTCTACGGGCTTGCCATCGTCTGCATCGATGACCCGACCGTTCGCGAACTGCTGCCCGATATCCATAAGCCCGTTCTGACCTACGGCGTGAGTGACGATGCGCAGATGCGCGCCCACGGCATCGTTCAGGAGGGGCAGAACATGCGCTTCAAGGTCGCCTATCGCGGGGAGGAGTCGTGGCTCCAGGCCACGCTCCGCCATCCCGGTCGCCATAACGTGCTCAACGCGCTTGCTGCGGTTGCCGTGGGGCATGAGTTGGGGGCGAAGCGGGAAGACATCGCCCAGGGCCTCATGGCGTTCTCGGGGATAGGGCGGCGTTTTCAGATCAACGCCGTATGCCCGGTCGAGGGAGGCGACGTCCTTTTCGTGGACGACTACGCGCACCATCCTCGCGAAATCGCAGCCACCCTGGAGGCGGCGCGCGAGGGCTGGCCGGATCGTCGCCTCGTGGTGATCTTCCAGCCGCACCGGTACACGAGGACCCATGATCTGCTCGAGGACTTTGCGGCGGCCCTATCGGAGATCGACCACCTGTTCGTGACCGAGGTCTATAGCGCGGGCGAGGCCCCGATGAGCGGGGCCGACGGGCGCGCCCTGTGCCGGTCCATACGCGCGCGCGGACGCCATCCGGTATTCGTGGAAAATTTGGCCGATCTCCCCCGCATCCTGGCGCCGGTCGTGCGCGCCCGCGATCTGGTCCTGACCCTGGGTGCGGGCAATATCGGTCAGGCGGCCCTGACCTTGCCAGAGGCCCTGAAGGAGGCGCCGTGACCTGCCCAAGCCCCGCCCAGGATCCCGTCGTGCGCTACGACGAGCCGCTCGCGCCCCATACGACCTGGCGCGTGGGGGGGCCGGCCGACGTGCTGTTCGTGCCACCCACGGTGCCCGCGCTCTCGGCCTTCTTGTCCGCGCACCCCGCATCGCCGCTTCTCTGGCTTGGGCTTGGCAGCAACACGCTCGTGCGCGATGCGGGCGTCCGTGGCCTGGTCGTGATCACGGCGGGCGGTCTCGGGGGGCTTGGATTGGCGGACGAGACCATATATGCCGAGGCCGGTGTCCCGCTCGCCAAGCTTGCCCGTTTCTGCGCCCAATCCGGATACACGGGGCTCGAGTTTCTGGCGGGCATACCCGGCACCGTCGGCGGCGCCCTGGCGATGAACGCGGGGGCCGCGGGCTGCGAGATCTGGGAGAGGGTGATGTCGGTCGAGACGATCGACCGGGCCGGAAAGCTGCGCGTGCGCACGAGCGCCGACTTCGAGATCGGTTACCGGAGCGCGCGGCACACCCGCGAGGAGTGGTTCGTGGGCGCCCGCTTCGCTTTGCCCCCCGGCGACTCGGCGCTCGGCATGGCGCGCATTCGCGAGCATCTCGGGGTGCGCAATCGAACGCAGCCCGTGCAGACCGCGAACGCCGGATCGGTCTTTCGCAACCCGCCTGGCGATCATGCCGGCCGGCTCATCGAGCAGGCGGGCCTGAAGGGCGCGCGCGAAGGCGGCGCGGTGGTGTCCGAGCGTCATGCCAATTTCATCATAAACGACGCGGGGGCCAAGGCCTCCGATATCGAACGCCTGATTCTTCGGGTTCAGGCGCAGGTCCAGGAACGTACGGGCGTGTGGCTGGAGCCCGAGGTGAAGATCGTGGGAGAGGCCCTATGAGTCCTTATGGAAAGGTCGCGGTTCTGCTCGGAGGGACCTCGTCCGAGCGCGAGATCTCGCTAAAGAGCGGCGCGGCGGTGCTTGCGGCCCTGCGCGCCCGGGGCGTGGACGCCCACGGGGTGGATGCCGGACGCGACCTCCCGGCGCGGCTCGCCGAAGGCTACGACCGCGCATTCATCGCGCTTCATGGGCGCTTGGGCGAGGACGGATGCGTCCAGGGCCTGCTCGAGGTCATGGAGATACCCTACACGGGCAGCGGCGTCGCCGCCTCGGCCCTAGCCATGGACAAGAGGGCGACCAAGGCGCTGTTTCGCGCCTCGGCCCTCTCGACGCCCGACTACCGTCTGGTCGATACCGAGGCCGATCTGGCGTCCGTTGCGCCGCTTGGGTTCCCGCTCATCCTGAAACCCGTGTCCGAGGGGTCGAGCATCGGCGTAAGCCGCGTGGCGTCGGCCGCGGCCCTCACCGAGGCGTTTCATAAGGCGCGCGCCTTCGGCCCGGTCCTCGCCGAGGCTTGCATCGTCGGCCCCGAGTACACGTGCGCCATCCTGGGGGACCGGGCGTTGCCCGTCATAAGGCTGGAGACGCCCCATGATTTCTATGACTACGAGGCAAAGTACCTCTTGAACACGACGCGCTATCACTGCCCCGCCGGCCTGACGGCGGAGCGCGAGCGCGCGATGCAGGAGCTTGCCATGGAAGCCTTCAGGGCGCTGGGCGCGCGCGGCTGGGGCCGCGTCGATATCATGGCAGACGGCGCCGGGCGATTTTACGTGCTGGAGCTGAATACGGTTCCAGGCATGACGGACCACAGCCTCGTACCGATGGCCGCGCGCGCGGCCGGGTTGTCGTTCGAGGACCTGGTGCTCGAGATCCTGTCGCAGACCCTGGAGGAGACCCGGTGAGCGTCGGCGCAGACGTAAGGGTGCGGCCCGGCCGCGATCGGCGGGTATCGCGCTGGCATGGACGCCTCCGCCGCTTCGACAGGCGGCACGTGCGCCTCGTGGCCTTCATTCTTTCGGCCCCGATCGCGGCCTGGGGGCTTCATGCCCTGCTTGCGCCTGGGCGCTTCCCGGTGCGGTCCGTGCGCATCGTAGGTCACCTCGGCCACATCCCGCAGGCCTTGCTGGTGGCCGCCATCCGGCCGTTCCTGTACCGCGACTTCTACACCTTGCCGCTCGACCAGGTGGGG
>JAKAXT010000060.1 GCA_021816425.1 Pseudomonadota bacterium
TTTATTAGCCATGTATCTCAATCATTTCGGCCTAAAAGAGCATCCGTTCCAGATCACGCCGGATTCGGATTTCCTGTATATGAGCGCGGCGCACTCGCGGGCCAAGGCTTATATGGACTACAGCATCCGCAATCGCGATGGCTTCGTCATCATAACGGGGGAGGTGGGGGCTGGTAAGACGACGCTCATACGCAAACTCCTGTCGGAGTTCGATGACAGCGTCCTTGTGGCCAAGATCTTCCAGACCCAGCTGGACGAGACGCAGTTCCTGCAGGCGGTCCTCGTCGAGTTCGGCCTGACACCGTTCAATGCGGGCAAGGTCGAGCTCATGGACATGCTGTCCTCGTTTCTGGTCGAGAGCTTTTTGAAGAGAAAGCAGCTCGTGCTCATCGTGGATGAGGCGCAGAACCTGAATCGCCGTGTCCTGGAGGAGATCCGCATGCTCTCCGGGCTCGAGACGGAGAAGCAAAAGATCCTGCATGTCATCCTGGTCGGTCAACCGGAGCTGAACGATACGCTGGATGCGCCCGGACTCGAGCAGCTGACGCAAAGGGTCCGTCTGCGGTTTCATATAGCGGCGCTCACCGAGGCGGAGTCGGCCGACTACATCTATCACAGGCTGCGGGTGGCGGGGGCGGCGGACCCGGAGGTCCTGTTTGCGCGCGATGCGATCGCGCCGATCTACGAGTACACAGGCGGCATACCCCGCCTCATGAACACCTTGTGCGATACGGCGCTCACCTGCGCCTTCGCAGACGATGGCCGGTGCGTGAACGAGCAGACCGTGAAAGCGGCCGTCCTGGAGCTCCAGTGGAAGCCTTTCAGTGCGCGCTCGCGCCAGAGCCCCCGGCCAGCGCTATCGGCGTTCGGCGACGCGGGGGGCGTCGACGGCCGGGATCTCCGCGATCTCGCGCGCGCGGTGGCGGCCATGGAGCCGCGTCTGGATGGCATCGAGACCTTGCTGAGGAGCATGGTGACCATACTTCAGAGGCGTAACCGCATATCGGTGCGCGTAAGCCAGAACCAGATCGCGCAGTTTCTGCAGCAGATCAGCGCCGAGATCGGCAAGCTTCAGACCAATCGCGAAGCCTTGAGGGACGACCTATGTGCGGGATCGCGGGAATAGCGGCCTTTGCCGGCGGCAAGCCGCCGGCGACGCGGGAAGTCGACGCGATGGTGGCGCGCATCCACCATCGCGGGCCGGATGGCCAAGGGTGCTACGTGGATGGGCGATGCTGTCTTGGTCACGCGCGGCTTAGCATCATCGATCTCGTCGGGGGGACCCAGCCCTTGGCGAACGAGGATCGTAGCGTATGGGTTACGTTCAATGGCGAGATCTTCAACTATATAGAGCTCAGGAGGCTCCTGAAAAAGCACGGGCACGCGTTTTCGACGCAAAGCGACACCGAGGTCATAGTGCACCTGTACGAGGAGTACGGGGAGAATTTCGCGCGCCACCTGAACGGTCAGTTTGCGATAGCCCTATGGGATGCGAGGCAAAGAAAGCTGGTCCTGGCGCGGGATCGGGTGGGCATACGGCCGCTTTTTTTCCACCAAGGACGTGGCCGGCTCTACTTCGGGTCGGAGGTCAAGGCGCTTTTCGCCTGCCCGGAGATCCCGCGCGCGCTGGACTGGCGCGGGGTTGCCCGGGTCTTCACGTATTGGGGCGCGCCCGGGCCCGGGACCGTCTTTGCGGGCATCGAAAGCGTGCCCGCGGGGTCGGTCGTGATTTTCGATGAGGACGGGCGGCGAACGGATCGGCGGTACTGGGATTGGAAATTCCCGGACCGCGAGCGCCACGACTTGCGCGAGTTTCAGGAATGTCTGGCCGGGCTCGATGGCGTTCTGCGGGCCGCCGTCACGCGCCAGATGCGGTCCGACGTGCCGGTCGGGGCCTATATAAGCGGCGGGATCGACTCGGCCATGATCGTGTCCTATATGGCGGACCTCGTGGAGGGGCCGCTGCCGACCTTTTCGCTGCGCTTCGCGGACCGGGAATTCGACGAGGGGGCGTACCAGAAAGCGGTCGCCTCGCGCTTCAATACGCGACATACCGAGGTCACCGTGACCACGGCCGAGATCGGCCAGGCCTTCGCGCGCGCCGTGTGGCACGCGGAAAGCCCCATTCTGCGCACGGCGCCCGTGCCCATGATGCTGCTGTCGCAATGCGTGCGCGAGGCGGGCATCAAGGTGATCCTGACGGGGGAGGGGGCGGACGAGGTCCTGGGCGGGTACGACATCTTTCGCGAGGCCCGGGTGCGGCGCTTCTGGGCGCGCGACCCCGCGTCACGCATGCGTCCGGCGCTCCTTGGGCGCCTGTACCCCTATCTCAACGCGAGTCCGGCCGCATCCGCGGCCTATGCTCAAAGGTTTTTCGGGCAGGACCTCGATCGCGCCCGGGATCCTGGCTTCGGGCACTGGCCCCGCTGGCAGACCACGCAGCGTTCCCTGCAGTTCCTCCACCCCGACATCCGCGTACAGGTCGGATTCGACTACAGGGCGGAAGGCGGCGTCGCGCTCCCGGCCCGGCATGATTCCTGGGACAAGCTGTGCGTCGATCAGTACGTCGAGGCCCACACGCTCTTGTCGGGCTACCTTTTGAGTTCGCAGGGCGACCGCGTGGCGCTTGCCAATAGCGTGGAAACGCGCGTGCCCTTTTTGGACAACAAGGTGGTGGACTACGCAAACGATCTCCCGGCGCGCTACAAGCTCATGGGCCTCAAGGAAAAATACATTCTGAAGCGCCTGGGTCGCGGGCGCGTCCCCGATACCGTGTGCGACAGGCCCAAGCAGCCCTACAGGGCCCCCGATAGCGCAAGCTTCTTCCAGAGCGGCGCGGCCTGCGAGGCCGTAGCCCAGGCGTTCGATAAAAGGCGACTGCTGGAGGTCGGATATTTCGATGCTGAGGCTGCTGGTAAGCTTTTCGATAAGTGCCGTCGCGGCAGGGCAATAGGGTTCGCGGACAACATGGCATTCGTCGGGATCTATTCGACCATGCTTCTTCATGAACAATTCGTGGAGCGCGACGGCTCGGAGCCCTGCGCTACGGATGCGTTGCCCAAAGTCTTGGCTGGCTGATGAAAGGAGTGGGAATGCTTTTGCAGGATGCGTTCTTGGAAAGGGCCGCCGAACACCCGGACGCCGAGGCCCTGGTGTGCGCGGGCGAGCGACTCAGCTATCGTGAGATCGACCGGCGCAGCGATGCCCTGGCGGCGGCCCTGATCGAGCGGGGCGTGGTCCGGGGCGACCGCGTCGTTTTGTTCATGGACAATTCAGCCGCGGCCGTCATCGCGATCTACGCGGCCTTGAAGGCCGGGGCCGCCATGGTTCCTGTGAATCCGCTCACGAAATCCGAGAAGCTTGCCTTCGTCCTTGCGGACGCGCAGGCCAAGGCCTTTCTGAGCGACCGTCATCTCCGGCCGGTGTACGGCCCGGCCCTCGGGGCCTATACGCCGCCTGTGGTCGTCATAGGCGGTACCGATGACTGCGATCGCGCGTGGCGCGCGGTGGAGTTGTCGGCCTTGTTGACACCGAAAGCCCGCCCGAGCGTACCTGTCATCGACCAGGACCTCGCCGCCATCATCTACACGTCGGGTTCCACCGGATCGCCCAAGGGAGTGATGCTCACGCACCTGAACATGGTGAGCGCGGCGCGTTCGGTGTCCGGTTACCTCGGCCTGGCCCCGTCCGACCGGATCCTCTGTTGCCTGCCGTTGGCGTTCGACTATGGCCTCTACCAGGTCCTCATGGGCTTCACGGTAGGGGCGTGTGTCGTCCTTGAGCGGTCCTTCACCTTTCCGGCGGCGGTCGTGAGGGTCATGGCGCAGGAGCGTGTCACGGTCTTTCCCGGCGTCCCCACCATTTTCTCGATCCTCCTGGGCCGCCAGGGCATTCTCGATGCGCACGATTGTTCGAGCGTCCGCACCATAACCAACACCGCCGCAAGCCTTCCGCCCGTGCATATCGAGCGGCTGAAGGCGCGATTTGCGAACGCGCGCATATTCTCGATGTACGGCCTGACCGAATGCAAGCGCGTGACCTATCTGCCGCCGGAAGAGCTGGAGCGCCGCCCGACGAGCGTCGGTCGTGGCATGCCCAACGAAGAGGTCTACCTCGTCGATCCGGAGGGGCGCAGGTTGCCCCCGGGGTCGGTCGGGGAGCTCGTCGTGCGCGGCAGCCACGTCATGCGCGGCTACTGGCGGCGACCCGAGGAGACCGCGCAACGCCTGAAGCCCGGCCCTTATCCGGGCGAGATGGCCCTGCACTCCGGCGACATATTCCGCATGGATGAGGAGGGCTATCTGTATTTCGTCGGCCGCTCCGATGACATCATCAAAAGCCGTGGCGAGAAGGTGAGCCCGAAAGAGGTGGAAAACGTTCTCTACGGCATGCCGGCGGTCCTGGAGGCGGCCGTCATAGGCGTGGATGACGAAGTCCTGGGGCAGGCGGTCCATGCCTTCGTCGTCGTCGATACGGCAGCCGCAATCACGGATCGGGATGTCGTACGGCATTGCAACGAGCATCTAGAGAGCTACATGGTTCCCAAGGTCGTCCACATCGTGTCCGCACTGCCCAAGACGGATACGGGAAAGATAAGAAAGGCAGGTCTTTCCCTGCTTGCCCTGGAAAGGATGAGGGCGGCGGCGAATGGCATGGCCGATATAACGCAACCCCTTAAGGAAGAGCGGGAGTACATTCGATGAAAAGCGTAAGGGATCACGTCAAGGAGTATATCTCGGAGAATTTTTTGATGGGCCTAAAGGATTCGGCCATCACCGACGACGCGTCGTTTCTGGATCTCGGGATAATCGATTCCACGGGGGTGATCGAGCTCATAGCGTTTCTTGAGGAGAGCTACGGGATACGGGTCGAGGACGCCGAGATGGTTCCGGATAACCTGGATAGCCTCAATGCGATCGATCGATTCATTTCCCGCAAGATGTTCGCGCGGGCCTCGACGATGACTGCGTAGGAGCGGCGACGTGGAATTGGCCAAGGAGCTCAACGGCACTTCGGTGCTTGCCCTCGACTACGATCGGGCCATAGAGGACATCTCGCGGCAGTTCAAGGAGACCGTGGTCGGGTTTCGCAGGCGAGGGGCCATAGTAGCCGTGTCCGGCGGCGTCGACAGCGCCGTGTGCTGCGCGCTTGCGGCGCGGGCCTTGGGGCCGCAGCGCGTGCTCGCGCTTTTGCTCCCCGAGCGGGAGTCGTCCGCGGATTCCGAACGTCTTGCCATGCAGGTGGTGGAGATGCTCGGCGTGCCCTATGAACGAAAGGACATAACCGGGGCCCTGGAGGCTCTCGGCTGCTACGAGCGGCGCGACGCCGCGATCCGCTCGGTCGTTCCCGAGTACGGCCGCGGCTGGCGCAACAAGCTGGTGATTGCGGGCGGGCTGTCGGGCCAGTTCAACCATTTCTACCTGATCGCCGCGGGCCCCGGGGGCCACCGAATCGAACGGCGTCTTGGTCTCAAGGAATACCTCGAGATCGTGGCGGCCACGAATTTCAAGCAAAGGACCCGCAAGAACCTCGAGTATTACCACGCCGACCGTCTCAACTACGTGGTCGTGGGGACCCCGAACAAGCTGGAGTACGACCAGGGCTTCTTCGTCAAAAACGGCGATGGCGCGGCCGATATCAAGCCCATAGCCCATCTCTACAAGACCCAGGTCTACGGTCTTGCGCGTCACATGGGGCTGCCGCGCGAGATCGTCGAATCGACGCCGACCAGCGATACGTACAGCCTGCCGCAGGAACAGGAAGACTTTTACTTCGCACTGCCTTACGCAGAGCTGGACGTAGCCCTCGCCTACCTCGATTCGGGCCGCACGGCGGCCGACCTCGCCGCGGCTCTCGGGGTCGATGAGCTGGCGGCGAAACGCATCTATGCCGATATCGCGGCCAAGCGTCGAACGACTCGTTACTTACATGAAGCCCCCGTCCTTATGAAGGGGTAGCGAGGACACTATGCGATACGAGGTGAAGGCCGTAACGGTTTGGGTGGCCCACTTCTTCACATGGCCGTTTTGGATCCCTTCGATCGTGGCCTATCGCGGGTTCGGGTCGGAACGGCTGTTCGATGTCTCGGCAAAAATTCTAAGCCTCTGGCCGGGGCGGATCGGACAGTTTCTGCGGGCCTCGTTTTACATGCGGACGCTCAAGGAATGTCATTACGACCTTGCCGTCGGGTTCGGTTCGTTTTTTTCGCATCCCGAGGCGGAGGTCGGCAAGGGTGTCGGCATAGGAAGCTTCAGTATCGTCGGCACCGCGCGCCTCGGGGACGGGGTCATGCTGGCAAGCAGGGTGTCTGTGTTGAGCGGTAAGTATCAGCACGGGGGCGGCCGGCGAGGCCGCGACTTCCGGGGTAACGAGCTCCAATTGGAGCTGGTCCAGGTGGGCGATGGATCCTGGCTGGGTGAGGGTTCGCTCGTTATGGCGGACATCGGCCGTCGGTGCATCGTGTCGGCGGGAAGCGTCGTGACCAAGCCCATGCCGGATGGCTCGACCGCCGTAGGGAACCCGGCGCGGTTCCTGCGCTATGCGGATAAGCCTGAGGCCGTGGCGGGCTAGTCAGACCATTGAGCCCACGGACGGGCGGAGAGGATATGGGGAGCAAACGGGCGGGATGCCTGGTGCGTTACGGTAGAGCGGCAGGCCGTCGTGCCGAAGCGAGGATCGCGTGACGCTTCGGGAGATCATTCGTTACGCGGGCACCTTGTATGGCGCGAGCGTCGCGGCTTCGGTCGTGACCTTCGGGTTGACGATCCTCATAAGCCGGGACATTTCGCGCGCGGATCTCGGGGCGTACGGCCTTTTCCAGGCCTACTTTCTCTTCGGCGCCTATGCCTCGAGCTTCGGCCTTGCGCCCGCCACCGTGAAATGGGTCGCAGGCGGCACGGTGGACGACGGCGAGTTTCTGGCTTTTATCTCCTTGCGCTTGCTCGGAATATCCGCGTTGCTGTACGTGGCGGCGGCGATCGCCTACGCATTGTCATTCAAGATCCTGGCCGCGGCCCTCTTTACTCTGCCCGCCTATCAGGTATTCAACGTCGCCCTGAGCGCGGCCCGCGCCCGTTTGTGGAGGCGGCGCGAGGCCTTGCTGCTCGTGTTTGCTTCCCTCGCGACGTCCGCCTGGATATTCGTTCTGCTCACGGCCGACCATACCTATTGGGCGCCCGTCGAAGGCCAGGTCCTCGGGGCCTATACGACCGCGCTGGTGATGATCGTCTATATGCTCATGCAGGGGCTGCCGCGCCTGCGCTGGCCGGGGGCATGGCGGCGGGCGTTTTGGGGGACGGCCCTCCCGGTGTTCCTGGGCTCGACTGTGTTTGCCGTAGGCGAGCTCGCCGACAGGCTCATCATCCGCCACGTCCTCGGCCTACGGGCGCTGGGCGTCTATGTGCTGGCGCTGACTTTGTTCAATCTCTTGAACAAGCCGGTCCACATGTTGTCGCGGGTTCTGCTGTCGCATTTTTCGCAGGTCGAGGACAACAAGAGTCACGCCAAGGCGCTGGAGATCATGCGCGTCAATTTGGCCGTGCTCCCGCTGATGGGTCTTGCCGCGGCCGCGATCCTGCCGTGGGTCATGCCGCTCGTACTCAATCGCAATTACGAACAGGCCTTTCCCGTGTTCGCGGCCCTGACGGCCGTGATCCTCGTCAAGGCGGTCGAACTCGTGCAGTCGAGCGTGGCCGTCGCCCGGGATTCCGCCATGAGCAATCTTCGTGCTCAGGTGGTCGCGCTTGCCGTCTACGCCATGCCGGTGTTCTTTCTGGCGCGCAGCTTCGGCCTGATGGGTGTCGCGTGGGCCGTCGTCCTGCGGTGGACCGTGCTGGCCGTGGTCCAGAGGCTCGACATGAAACGCCGCGGCGTCGAGGTGCCGCCATCCCACCTGTTGGTGCGCGCGGGCGTGGCCTATTTCGTGGCGCTCGCGTTTTTCCCGGTGGCCCCGTGGTTCATGGGCATTGCCTATCTGGGACTTGGGACGGCGCTGCGGGTCTGGTCGGCACCGCGTTCCTGGCGCCCGGCCATGCGCCGGATCTAGTGCTGAATCGATAAGGAGGGATACGAAATGCTGATGCCGCAAATGGCGCGAACGAAGTCCGGACCAGGGGGCGCCCCCCGTCCCTGGGAGGCAAGCCGCATCATAGAGACGCCGCTTGCCAATCGCCTGACGCTGGCCTCGATGTTCGTCTTCCTGGCGAAGATCGGGAACCTGCCGCATCTCGGGCATTTCGAGATCGGGAAAATCCTGATCGGGCTTTCCGTCCTCGCCTTGCTCTTCGAGGGCGGTGGCTGGAAGGAGGGCGTACTCGGCCACCCCGTCATGCGGTCATACCTCGGGCTTTTCGTCGTAGGGCTCCTTACGATCCCGATCGCAGTCTGGCCGGGTGGAAGCGCGCGCTTTTTGTTCGGCAACTACCTGAAGGACATGGTCCTCGTGATCTTGCTGATCGTGACCACGCGGACACCGCGCGACGTGCGCCGCATGCTGTGGACCATAATCATAAATACCCTGATCCTGGACGCCATATTGCTCCACTATGGCGACCAGAAGATCACCATCGTGCACCTCGGAAAAAACGAGATCGCCATGACCTCGGTGATCGCGTTCGGGATGCTGCTCGGGCTGCCGGTTTCCGGGATAGGCCGCATCCTGAAATGGGCCGCCGGCATCATGCTGGTCGTGGGCATATTCATGAGCGTCTCGCGTGGAAGCTATCTGGGGGTTTCGGCGGTCCTCATGCTCTACATGTTCATGCGGTTCGGCCGGCGCGCCGGACTCGCGGTGGCGGGGTCGGCGCTAGTGGCTTTTTCGCTTCTCGTCGGGGCCTACGAGTTCGGTCCGCCCAAGGTGCACCACGCGATCAGCACGCTGGTCCACATCAATAGAGACTACAACCTGACGGCGCGTACCGGGCGCATCGCGATCTGGAAGCGCGGCCTGAAGATCGTCAAGGAACACCCCCTCGGGGTCGGCATGCGCAACTTCCCGATCGCCGAGGGGCACCTGGTCGAAGATGTGATAGGGGAGCGCTGGATGGACGCCCACAATGCGCTTCTCGAAGTGACGGCGGAGCTTGGGATAGTGGGCGGCATAGTGTTTCTGACGCTGCTGAAGCGCGGCATGCAGATCGCCAATCGGCTCCGCAAGAATCCGGAGACGGAGGAAATGGCGCGGGTCGGGCTTGCTTTGGTGCTGGCGCTGTTTGGGTACTTCGTGACGGCGTCGTTTCTGTCGGAGGCCTATGCGGTGATCTTGTATATCCAGATGGCGGCCATCATATCCGCCGACCGTGTGTACAGCTATATGATGATGAGGAACGGCCATGTCGTATCTCGACCGGGTGCGTAGACGCGAAGGAAGGGTGGCGGACGCCTTGTATCGCGGTTACAAGGGCATGCAGCGGATGAATATGCCAGAGATCCCGTTTCTCTACGCGTTACTGGCCAAGGAGCGGGTGGCGCGCCGGCATATCGGCGGGTGGGTCAAGCGGAAGTTCTACGATGAGCCCCTGTTTCGCCGTCAGTGCCGCTCATGCGGGCGCGGACTGTGCCTGTTCGACGGCATCCCGTCGGTCTGGGGCGGACTGTCCATCGAGATCGGCGAGGATGTCGTGATGCACGGGACCTCTACTTTGACCGGCGCCAAGGTATTCGACCGGCCGCGGCTTGTCATAGGCGACAGGAGTCATTGCGGATCGTATTTCTCGGCCGCGGTCGGCGCCGACATCATCATAGGCTCGGACGTGCTCATTGCAAACAGGGTGTCGCTCTTCGCCTATGACAGCCACCCGCGGGACCCCGTCGCGCGGATGGCGGGCCTGCCCGCGGAGGCCGCGAGCAGCCGGCCGATCGTCATCAAGGATGGGGCCTGGATCTGCATGGGGTCCATCATTTTGAAGGGCGCGACGATCGGCGAGAACGCCATCGTCGCGGCGGGCTCGGTGGTGGTGGAGGACGTGCCGCCCGACAGCGTGGTGGGCGGCAACCCCGCGCGCGTACTTGCGGGTCCGTCGGGCCGATCGCGGCAGGCGCAAACGAGGCGGATCTGATATGAGCGTGCCGATACTCGCGCGTTACCCACGGATAGGCACGGTGCCGCGTATCGTCGTGTTGATATCGACGCGCATCGTGGGGGGGCCGGCGAAGGGACTTTTGCAGGTCATTCCGGAGCTGCGTCGTCGCGGTCGTTTCGAGGTGATGTTGTGCACGTTCGCCGGTCGCAAGGAGCCGGACTCCCCCTTCATACGCGCGGCGCGCGAGCGGGGCATCCGCGTGAACGTCCTGCGTCAGCGGCATCATTGGGATCCGGGGCCGCTCAAGGATCTGCGCGCACTCGTCGATCCCCCCGGGGCGATCATCCAGACCCACGGCTACAAAGAGGCGGTATTCGGGCTTGCCCTAAAGAGGCTTTCCGGACGCCCGTGGATCGCCTTCCTGCACGGCACCACCGAGGAGAACCTCAAGGTGCGGCTTTATCATCGCCTGGATCGGGCACTGACCAGGCACGCGGACGCCATCGTCGCCGTTTCGCAGGAACTCGCCTCGCGGACGCTGCGCCCGCGCCATAGGTCCAAGCTCACGATCATAGAGAACGCGATCGAGCGTCACCCGCAGGAATCGCTCGTGCCGCGCCGGACTTTGCGGGAGGCCTGGCAGGCCAGGGGATGGGTGGTCGGCTGCATAGGGCGGCTCAGTCATGAAAAGGGCCAGGCGCAGCTCATCGAGGCCGCGGGGCGGCTGGCGAGGCAGGGCGCGCCTTTCACGCTGGTATTGGTGGGCGACGGCCCGGATCGTGATCTCTTGCAGGAAAAGGCGCAGGTCGAGGGCGTAGGCGCGCATGTGCGGTTTCTCGGGCATGTGGCGCGCATGGACGAGATCTACGCCAATCTCGATATGCTGGTGCTGCCATCGCATCGGGAGGGTATGCCGAATGTCATATTGGAGGCCATGCAGGCGCGACTGCCGATCGTATCGACCGCAGTCGGCGCCGTGCCGGAAATGCTGGTGAACGGGGTCTCTGGTCTGTTGGTGCGGCCCGGGGACCCGATCGCGCTGGCCCGCGCGATAGCGGCTCTCATGAGCGACCCGGAGAAGGCGGCGCGCATGGGGCGCAAGGCCTGCGAGGCGCTCTATCCGCGCTTCTCTCCGGAGCGTCGCGCCGAACGATTCGAGAGCCTTTATGACCGTGTCCTGGAGGCGGTATGAGCGTGGTCTTTTGGGCTGCCCTGGGCTTCACGGTTTATACATACGCGGGTTATCCGTTTTTGCTCTGGGTCCTGGCACGACTCAAGCGCCCCCCGACGACCTACCTCTGGGGCGACCCGCTTCCCCCGGTGGCGGTCGTGATTCCGGCCTATAACGAGGAATCGGTGATCGCCGACAAGCTGCGCATGGTGCTTGCCTCGCGCTATCCGCATGATCTTCTGCGCGTGCTCGTGGTATCGGACGGTTCTTCGGACAAAACGCTCGCCGCCGCCCAGTCGGTGTCGGATCCGCGGCTTACGGTCATCGGCAAGACGACGCGCTCGGGCAAGATGGCGACCGTAAACTACGCCATGAGCCTCGTCGCCGAGCCTATAGTCATCATGACCGACGCCGGTGAACAGTTCGACGAGGAAACCGTTTCTCGTCTCGTCGCGCGCTTCGCGGATCCATCCATGGGGGCTGTTTCCGGGGAGCTTGGGCTCGTGGCCCTGGATACGGGATTCAGTCGCAGTCTCGGGGCCTATTGGCGCTACGAAAAGGCCATCCGCGCCCTGGAGGCCGTCGTGGGGTCGGTGGTGGGGGTGACGGGCCCGGTCTACGCCCTGCGGCGCGCGCTGTTTCGTCCGATGCCGACCGACACCATCCTGGACGATCTTGCGATACCGCTCGAGATCATAAAGCAGGGATATCGGGTGGGGTATGAGCGCAGCGCCTTGGCCTTCGAGAGAGCGACGCAGCTAAGCCAGCACGAGTTCGTGCGCAAGCGCCGCACGCTCGCCGGGAACTATCAGGCCATCGGGCGCTACTGGCGGCTCCTGTTGCCGGGAAGTCCGGTCGCCTGGCAGTTCTGGTCGCACAAAGTGTTCCGGCTGCTCGTGCCCTATGCGCTCGCCGCCATGCTCCTGACCGCCTCGGGCCTCTCCGCGCCCCTGCGCGCCGTGGCGTTTGCCGCCCAAGGCCTCTTTTATGGGCTCGCGCTCACGGCGGTCTTCGTGCGCCGCTCCGAGCGGCCCTGGCTCAATATTCCCTACGCCTTCTGCGTGCTGAACTGGGCGGCCGTGGCCGGCTCCTACCAATATTTCGCGGGACGCATGTCGGTGCAGTGGGAGAAGGTCAAGTGATGGGTCCGAGTCGCTGTCTCTTCATAGCCGCGGGTCCCGATTGGGGCCGGCATCCCTGCAGTCTCTCGCACATCATGGACGTCGTCGTGCGCGAGCACCCGGTGATCTGGATCAACAGCATGGCTCAGCGCGCCCCCCGCCTGTCGCGTCAGGACCTCGCGCGCGCCGTCCATAAGGCGATGGCGTCGATCCGATCGAGCCGTCGGCCCGAAGGCGGCGGCCCGCTCGTGATCCATCCGCGCGCCGTGCCCTACCACAAGTACGCGCCCGTGCGATCGGTGAACGGCTGGCTCATCACGCGCCAGCTGAAGCCTCTCATGGCCCGCTTTGCGGATCACAAGATCGTGTTGGTGGCCACCAATCCGGCGGCGGTGGCGCTCGCCAACGGCCTGCGGCCGGACGCCACCGTCTATTTCTGCATGGATGACTACGCGCGCATGCAGGATTCGGACGCGCGCCTGATCGAGGTGTGCGAGCCATTGATGCTTTCGCGCGCGGACGCCACCGTGGTGACGGCGCGTACGCTCGTGGAAAGCAAGACCCGGCATGGCAGGACGCCGATCTACCTGCCTCAGGGGGTCGATGCCCCGCATTTTCAGAAGCGGGCAGCGCCGCCGCCCGCGCTCGCGGCCTTGCCCCGTCCCATCGTGGGCTTCCAGGGCATCGTCGGCGCACGGGTCGACGTCGGGCTGCTCGAGAAGATCGCGCGGGCCTTCCCGCGGGCCTCGCTCGTCCTCGTCGGCAAGGAGGAGGTGGACATAACGTCGCTGAAGCGCCTCCCCAACGTGCATGCCCTGGGCCCCGTCCCCTACGCCGATCTGCCCTCGGTCATACAGGTCTTCGACGTGGGGCTCGTGGCCTACCGCAACGATGCCCATGTGGCGAGCGTCAACCCCCTGAAGCTGCTGGAATATCTGGCCCTCGGTCAGGAGGTCGTGTCGGTCTATCTTCCCGAACTCGTGGCGCATGGCGACTACGTGCACTGGGCGCGCGGCCACGAGGACTACCTGGCCGTTCTTGGCCGGGTGCTGGCCCGCTACCCATTCGATGCGGCGGGAAAAGCCCGACGGGCGGCCTATGCGGCGTCGCACTCCTGGGAGGTTCGGGCAGAAAGCTTTCTCGCGCTCTGCGCCGATCTCTTGTCCATGCCGCATTCCGCCACCCCCACCTTAGACGGCGCCGTACGTGGTCGCCAAAGGACACTCGTATGACTGTGGTTTTCATGCATCACGATGTAATCGACGCGTCCAAGGTCCGGAGGTCGGGATTCTACGGGGCCGGCGCGGAGGTTTATAAGGTGACCCTCGACCGGTTTCGAGAGCAGATCGCGGGGCTTGCCGCCGCGTTTCCCGGAAAGGCCCCGAAGCTCGACGCCGGTGCGCCCTTTGCGCTCACGTTCGACGACGGCGGCGCCTCCGCTACCGAGGTCGTGGCCGAGGTGCTTGCCGAACGTGGCTGGTACGCCCACTTCTTCGTGGTCACGGGCCTGCTTGGCATGCCGGGCTTCGTGTCGGTATCGGGGTTGCGGGCGCTCGTCGCGAGCGGTCACACGATCGGGACGCACACCGTGACCCATCCGCATCGCCTTCAGGCGCTGCCTTATGCGCGCATCGTGCGCGAATGGCAGGATAGCCGCGAGCGCCTTTCGGATCTGCTCGGGCAGCCGGTGGACTGCGGCTCCGTGCCGGGCGGTTGCTGCAGCCGCGCGGTGCGCAGGGCGGCGGCGCAGGCCGGCCTGTCCTTGCTCTTCACCTCGGAGCCCACGATCCGGCGCTACGAAAGCGATGGGGTGGGGGTCTGCGGCCGGTTCGCGGTATGGGGCCGCGATCCGGCGGAGGGCGCGGTACGGTTGGCGGAGCGGGCCTATGCGCGGCGCATGCGGGCGTTGCGCTGGCAGGCCCTGGGTGTCGCCAAAAATGCCCTTGGGCCCGCCTATCCGGCCGTGCGCGAAGGCCTCCTGCGGTTGCGCGCTTAAAAAGAGGAAAAAGAGCATGAAGCGACAAGATGTGGTGGTCGAGGTCATCTATGCGCCGCTCGTGGGCGGATCGGAGATGCTGGCCTTTAATCTCTGCAGGGAGTGGGCGGGAAGCGGCATAAAGGCGCGCATATGCTGTCTGTACGAGCGCGCCGGCGCGCTCACGAGCTCCTTTGAGGAGGCCGGCATCCCTTATGATCTGCTCGATATCGGCGGCCATGGGCTTCTTGGCCGATGGCTGCGCACGACGCGATATTTCCTGCGTGTGCGGCCCCGCGCGATTCATGTCCACCATCTGGGTTCGCTCGTCAACGTCCTCATCCCCGCAGATCGG
>JAKAXT010000061.1 GCA_021816425.1 Pseudomonadota bacterium
GCCGCCGTGAGCGTGGTCTTGCCATGGTCGACGTGGCCGATCGTGCCCACATTCAGATGGGGCTTCGTGCGTTCAAATTTTCCCTTGGACACCGTGGGTACCTCGCAGACTGAATCGTTTTCGTTCTTAACTGGCTTTCTTGATGACCTGTTCGGCGATATTGCTCGGCGCTATCGCATAGCGCTTGAACTCCATCGCATAGGTCGCGCGTCCCTGGGTGGCGGACCGCAAAGACGTCGCATATCCGAACATCTCGGCGAGCGGCACCTCGGCCCGCACGACCTTGCCGGCCGGCGCGTCTTCCATGGCCTGGATCACCCCGCGGCGCGAACTCAGATCGCCGTTCACGCTTCCCATGTAGTCCTCGGGCGTCACCACCTCGACCGCCATGATGGGCTCGAGCAGCGCCGGATCGGCCTTCAGGCAGCCTTCGCGGAACGCCATGCTCGCCGCCATCTTGAAGGCGTTTTCCGAGGAGTCCACCTCGTGGTAGGAGCCGTAGAACAGGCTCACCTTGACATCCACCACCGGGAATCCCGCCTGGATGCCCCGGTCCAGCGCCTCGCGCACACCCTTCTCCACCGCCGGGATGTACTCGCGCGGGATCACGCCACCCTTGATTTCGTCCACGAACTCGAAGCCCTTGCCGGCCTCTTGCGGCTCGATGCGCAGGAAGACATGGCCGTACTGCCCGCGTCCACCGCTCTGCTTCGCGAACTTGTGTTCCTGCTCGACCTTCTTGCGGATCGTCTCGCGGTAGGCGACCTGCGGCTTGCCGACGCTCGCCTCCACGCCGAACTCGCGCTTCATGCGGTCGACGATGATCTCGAGATGCAACTCGCCCATGCCCGATATGATCGTCTGCCCGGATTCCTCGTCGGTACGCACCCGGAACGAAGGATCCTCCTGCGCGAGCCGCCCGAGCGCAAGGCCCATCTTCTCCTGGTCGGCCTTGGTCTTCGGCTCCACCGCCTGCGAGATCACGGGCTCCGGGAACTCCATGCGCTCCAGGGTCACGATGCGCTCCGGGTCACACAAGGTGTCGCCCGTGGTAATGTTCTTCAGGCCCACCGCCGCGGCGATGTCGCCGGCGTGCACTTCCTTGATCTCGTCGCGGTGATTCGCGTGCATCTGCAAAAGACGCCCCGCCCGCTCCTTCTTGCCCTTCACGGGATTGAAAATCGAGTCCCCGGTCTTCAAGACCCCGGAATACACGCGGAAATAGACCAGCTGGCCCACGAAGGGGTCGGTCGCGATCTTGAACGCGAGCGCCGCGAAGGGGGCGTTATCCTCCGCCGGACATTCGACTTCCGTGCTGTTCTTGTCGTCCAGATGGCCGACGATCGCCGTCTTTTCCTTGGGCGACGGCAGATAGTCGATGACGGCGTCCAGCATCGACTGCACGCCCTTGTTCTTGAACGCCGAACCACACAGGGTCACGACGATCTGCGACGCCAGGCTGCGCGCGCGCAGGCCGCCTTTGATCTCCTCGTTCGTGAGCGTCCCGCCGCCCAGATACTTGTCCATGAGGGTCTCGTTGGCCTCGGCCGCGGCCTCGACCATGTGCTCCCGCCACTTCTCGCACTCGGCGCGCATCTCGGCGGGGATCTCCCGCTCCTCGAACTTCGTGCCCTGGGTCGCGTCGTCCCAGAAGATCGCCTTCATCTTCAGGAGGTCGACCACGCCCTGGAAGCGGTCCTCGGCGCCTATCGGCAGCTGCACCGGGACCGGTGTCGCGCCCAGACGCACCCGTACCTGCTCCACCACGCGCAGGAAATTCGCGCCGGCGCGATCCATCTTGTTCACGAACGCGATGCGCGGCACCCCGTACTTGTTCGCCTGCCGCCATACCGTCTCCGACTGCGGCTCGACGCCGCCCACCGCGCAAAACAGCGCGCACGCGCCGTCCAGCACGCGCAGCGAGCGCTCCACTTCGATCGTAAAGTCGACGTGGCCCGGGGTATCGATGATGTTGATGCGGTGCTCGGCGTAATTGCCCGCCATCCCCTTCCAGAAGCAGGTGGTCGCCGCCGAGGTGATGGTGATGCCGCGCTCCTGCTCTTGCTCCATCCAGTCCATCACCGCGGCGCCCTCGTGCACCTCGCCGATCTTGTGAGACACGCCGGTGTAGAACAGGATCCGTTCCGTGGTGGTGGTCTTTCCGGCGTCGATGTGCGCCATGATACCGATGTTGCGATAACGGTCGATTGGTGTCGTACGAGCCACGGCCAGATCCTTACGCTAAATTCGTGAGTTTGCGTTCTCTACCAGCGGTAATGCGAAAACGCCTTGTTGGCTTCCGCCATGCGATGCACTTCCTCGCGCTTCTTCACGGCATTGCCGCGCCGCTCGGCGGCATCGAGCAGCTCGCCCGCGAGCCGCGCGCCCATGGACTTTTCGCCGCGCGACCGCGCCGCGTCGACGACCCAGCGCATGGCCAGCGCGAGCTGGCGCCCAGGCCGCACTTCCACGGGCACCTGATAGGTTGCGCCGCCGACCCGGCGGCTCTTCACTTCCACCAGAGGCTTGGCGTTGTCTATGGCCTGCTGGAACACGGCCAAAGGCTCGCCCTTATGACGCGAAGCGATCGTCTCAAGCGCCCCGTAGATGATCTTCTCGGCCACCGACTTCTTGCCGCTTTGCATCACCACGCTCATGAATTTCGTGAGCATCTCGCTCCCGTACTTGGGATCGGGGCGCGTCGGGCGCTTGGGAACCTCTCTTCTTCTCGGCATATTCTCAACCTTCACACCATTAGAACGAGAAAACGCCGCACCGGAGTGCGGCGTACCCTGCTTTCAAGACGATCTCACGACTTCGGGCGCTTGGCTCCGTACTTCGAGCGACCCTGGCGTCGATCTGCGACGCCTGCCGTATCCAGGGAGCCTCGTACCGTGTGGTAGCGCACGCCTGGCAAGTCCTTCACGCGCCCGCCGCGTATGAGTACCACGGAGTGCTCCTGAAGGTTATGGCCCTCGCCGCCTATGTAGCTTGTGACCTCATAGCCGTTCGTGAGCCGCACGCGCGCCACCTTGCGCAAAGCGGAGTTCGGCTTCTTCGGTGTCGTCGTATAGACGCGCGTACACACGCCCCGTTTCTGCGGGCAGGCGTTCAAGGCCGGCACAGTCGTCTTCTTATGCGGCTGCACGCGCGGCTTGCGGACCAACTGGTTAATCGTGGGCATTCATGGCTCCGATGCAAAAACCCGCCTGAGGCCCCTATGCACTAACGGGCCTGGCTCCAAAGGTGCGCGATTATAGGCATTATAGAGGCCCCGGTCAAGAGAGCTCGACAGGGGCCCCAACGGTTACGCCGACACGGCCTTGTCGCCGCCGTCGCCCTTGTCGCGCGTCGGCAGCAGGGCCTCCCGTAGCGCCGTCGCCTCATCCTGGTCGTCGGCCCGTTTGCGCTTGCGCTCCTGATGGTGCGCAAGCCCGCTGCCGGCGGGTATCAGGCGGCCTACGATGACGTTCTCCTTCAGGCCGCGCAGCCGATCACGCTTGCCGCTTATGGCCGCCTCCGTGAGGACGCGCGTGGTCTCCTGGAAGGAGGCCGCCGAGATGAAGGACTCAGTGGCGAGGGAGGCCTTGGTGATGCCAAGCAGCAGGCGCTCGCCGGTCGCCGGACGCTTCTCCGCGGCCTGCGCCTCCTCGTTGGCATCGAGCAGACGCGCGCGCTCCACCTGTTCGCCAGGCAGGAACTGCGTGTCGCCGGCGTCGATGATGCGCACCTTACGCAACATCTGGCGCACGATCACCTCGATGTGCTTGTCGTTGATCTTCACGCCCTGGAGGCGGTAGACGTCCTGGACCTCGTCGACAATGAAATTCGCCATCGCCTCGACACCGAGCAGCCGGAGGATGTCCGACGACACGGGCGGCCCGTCGACGATCGCCTCGCCCTGCTCCACGGTCTCGCCCTCGAACACCATGATGTGGCGCCCCTTGGGGATCAGATACTCGTGCTCCTCGCCCGCCTTGTCGGTGATGAGCAGCCGCTGCTTGCCCTTGGTGTCCTTGCCAAACGACACCACGCCGCTCGTCTCGGCCAGAATGGCGTGGTCCTTCGCCTTACGGGCCTCGAACAGCTCGGCCACGCGCGGAAGACCGCCCGTGATGTCGCGGGTCTTGGAGCTCTCCTGCGGGATACGCGCAAGCACGTCGCCCACCCCCACCTTGAGGCCATCCTCGACCGTGATGATGGCGCCGGGCGGCAGCATGTATTTCGCCGGGATGTCGGTGCCTGGTATGAAGAGCCCTTTGCCCTTCTCGTCCGACAACGCGATCATCGGCCGGATGTCCTTGGCCCCCGAACGATGCTTGGGGTCCAGAACCACATAGGTGCTGAGTCCCGTGATCTCATCGGTCTGCTTGTTGACCGTCACGCCGTCGATCAGGTCCGTGAAGGCCACCGTGCCCGCCACCTCGGTGATGATCGGATGGGTGTGCGGATCCCAGTTCGCCACCGTACGCCCGGCCTTGACCTTGTCGCCCTCGCTCACGTTCAGGATGGCGCCATAGGGCACCTTGTAGCGCTCGCGGTCGCGTCCATGGTCGTCCTGCACCACAAGCTCGCCCGAACGCGACACGGCCACGTTGTTGCCGCTCGAGTGCCGGATCAGCTTCAGGTTGTTGAAGCGCACCGAGCCGTTCGACTTCACCTCGATGCCGCTCACAGCCGTGGCCCGTGAGGCCGCGCCACCGATATGGAAGGTGCGCATGGTGAGCTGCGTCCCGGGCTCCCCGATACTCTGGGCGGCGATGACGCCGACCGCCTCGCCCTGGTTCACGAGATGCCCGCGGCCCAGGTCGCGCCCATAGCAGAGCGCGCAGATGCCGTAACGCGTCTCGCAGGTCACGGGCGAACGCACGATCACCTGATCGATGTTGCGCTCCTCGAGCAAGCGCACCTTGCGCTCGTCCAGAAGGGCGTTGTGCTCCACCAGGACGCTATTGTCGGCGGGGTCTATGACGTCGCCTATCACCACGCGGCCAAGGACGCTCTCGCGCAGCGGCACGACCACTTCGCCGCCTTCGACGATGACGCTCTTGCGGATCCCGGACTGCGTGCCGCAGTCGGTCTCCGTAACCACGAGATCCTGGCACACGTCGACCAGCCGGCGGGTCAGGTATCCGGAGTTCGCCGTCTTCAAGGCGGTGTCCGCCAAGCCCTTGCGCGCGCCGTGCGTCGAGATGAAGTACTGCAGCACGTTCAGACCTTCGCGGAAGTTCGCCGTGATCGGCGTCTCGATGATGGACCCGTCGGGCTTGGCCATGAGGCCGCGCATGCCGGCGAGCTGACGGATCTGGGCCGCGCTACCGCGCGCGCCCGAGTCCGCCATCATGTAAATGGAGTTGAACGAGGGCTGGGTCACGGTCTTGCCGGTCGCGTCCACCACGTCCTCGACCCCGAGCATGTCCATCATCGATTTCGCGACGCGCTCGCTCGTGTGGGTCCAGATGTCGACGACCTTGTTGTAGCGTTCGCCGTCGGTCAAAAGCCCCGAGGCGTACTGCGTCTGGATGCCGCGCACCTCGGCCTCGGCGTCGCCGATGATCTTGGCCTTCTCGGCCGGCGTGACCATGTCGTTCACCCCGATCGAGATGCCCGCGCGCGCCGCGAACGCGAAGCCCGTGTACATGAGCTGATCCGCGAAGATGACGGTCTCCTTCAGGCCCACCTGCCGGTAACAGGCGTTGATGAGCTCCGAAATCGTCTTCTTCTTCAGGTCGCGGTTTACGAGCGCAAAGGGCAGCCCCTCCGGCAAGAGCTCGGACAGCAGCGCCCGGCCCACCGTGGTCTCCACGAGCCTGGTCGCCTTCACCCTGTTGCCGGCATCGTCGATCGTCACATCGGCGATCCGGACGCGGCACTTCGCGTGCAGCGCCACCTTGCGGGTTTCATAGGCCCTATGGACCTCCGCCACGTCCGCGAAGACCTTGCCCTCGCCGAGCGCGTTCACGCCCGCGCGGGTCATGTAGTAGAGGCCGAGCACGATGTCCTGCGAGGGCACGATGATCGGCTCGCCGTTCGCGGGCGAGAGGATGTTGTTCGACGACATCATGAGGCTGCGCGCCTCGAGCTGCGCCTCGAGCGAGAGCGGCACGTGCACCGCCATCTGATCGCCGTCGAAGTCCGCGTTATAGGGCGCGCACACGAGCGGGTGCAGCTGGATGGCCTTGCCTTCGACCAATACGGGCTCGAAGGCCTGAATGCCGAGGCGGTGAAGCGTCGGCGCCCGGTTCAAAAGCACCGGATGCTCGCGGATGACCTCTTCCAGGATATCCCAGACCTCCGGGCTCGCCTGCTCGACCATCTTCTTCGCGGCCTTGATGGTGGTCGCAAGCCCCCGCATCTCGAGCTTGCTGAAGATAAAGGGCTTGAAGAGCTCGAGGGCCATCTTCTTCGGCAGCCCGCACTGGTGGAGCTTCAGCGCCGGCCCCACCACGATCACCGAGCGGCCCGAGTAGTCCACGCGCTTGCCGAGCAGGTTCTGGCGGAAGCGCCCCTGCTTGCCCTTGATCATGTCGGCGAGCGACTTCAGCTGGCGCTTGTTGGCGCCCGTTATGGCCTTGCCGCGCCGGCCGTTATCGAGCAGCGCGTCGACCGCCTCCTGCAGCATGCGCTTCTCGTTGCGCACGATGATATCCGGGGCGTTCAGGTCGAGAAGCCGCTTCAGACGATTGTTGCGGTTGATGACGCGCCGATAGAGATCGTTCAGGTCCGAGGTCGCGAAGCGTCCGCCGTCCAGGGGCACGAGCGGCCGCAGTTCCGGCGGGAGCACGGGCAGGATCTCGATCACCATCCATTCCGGTCGATTCCCGGAATGCAGGAAGGCCTCTATGACCTTGAGGCGCTTGGCGAGCTTCTTGACCTTCGTCTCGGAGGTCGTCCCGCTCAGCTCCTCGCGCAGCTTCGCCGCCTCGCCCGCGAGGTCGATGCCGCGCAAGAGATCGCGCACGGCCTCGGCGCCCATGCGGGCGTCGAACTCATCCCCGTACTGCTCGATCGCCTCGAGGTAGGAGTCCTCCGACAGAAGCTGGCTGCGCTCGAGCGGGGTCATCCCCGGATCCACCACCACATAGGCCTCGAAGTACAGGACGCGCTCGATGTCGCGCAGCGTCATGTCGAGGACGAGGCCCATCCGCGACGGCAGAGACTTCAGGAACCAGATGTGGGCCACCGGGCTCGCGAGCTCGATGTGCCCCATGCGCTCCCGGCGAACCTTGGACAGCGTCACCTCGACGCCGCACTTCTCGCAGATGACGCCGCGGTGCTTCAGGCGCTTGTACTTGCCGCACAAGCACTCGTAATCCTTGATCGGGCCGAAGATCTTCGCGCAGAAAAGCCCGTCGCGCTCGGGCTTGAAGGTGCGATAGTTGATCGTCTCGGGCTTCTTGACCTCGCCGTAAGACCAGGAGCGTATCTTCTCCGGGGACGCAAGACCGATCCGGATGGAATCGAAATCCTCGGTCTTGCCTGACTGCTTAAACAGATTGAATAGGTCTTTCAAGTCGATCTCCTCAACGCGGCCGGCATCCCGGCCTCTCGTTTCCGGTCAAATGTCGCAGAACGGGTTATCCCTGGTCGAGCTCGATATCTATGCCGAGCGAACGGATCTCCTTGATAAGCACATTGAACGACTCGGGCATACCGGCCTCCATCTTGTGGTCGCCCTTCACAATGTTTTCGAACATCTTCGTTCGACCCGTCACGTCGTCCGACTTCACCGTGAGCATTTCTTGCAGCGTATAGGCCGCCCCATAGGCCTCGAGCGCCCACACTTCCATTTCGCCGAAGCGCTGGCCACCGGACTGGGCCTTGCCCCCGAGCGGCTGCTGGGTGACCAGGCTGTACGGACCGGTTGAACGCGCGTGCATCTTGTCGTCGACGAGATGGTTCAGCTTCAGCATGTACATGTAGCCGACGGTGATCGGGCGATCGAAGGATTCGCCGGTCCGGCCGTCGTAGAGGGTGGTCTGGCCCGTGCGGGGGAGGCCTGCGAGTTCCAGGAGGTCCATGATCTCCTCCTCGGTCGCGCCATCGAACACCGGGGTCGCCATGGGCACGCCCTTGACCAGGTTGCCCGCAAGCGCCGCGATCTCCTGATCGTTCAGGGAGGCGAGGTCCTCCTTCTGGCCGCTGCCGTTGTAGACCTTCTCCAGGAAGTCGCGAAGCTTGGCGACCGCCACCTGCTGCTTCAGCATCTCGTTGATCTTGTTGCCAAGGCCGCGCGCCACCCATCCGAGATGGGTCTCCAGGACCTGCCCCACGTTCATGCGCGACGGCACGCCAAGCGGGTTTAGGACGATGTCCACGGTATCGCCGTTGGCCATATAGGGCATGTCCTCCACGGGCACGATGCGCGAGATGACGCCCTTGTTGCCATGACGTCCGGCCATCTTGTCGCCCGGCTGCAGCCTGCGCTTCACGGCGACATAGACCTTCACCATCTTCAGGACGCCCGGCGGCAGATCATCGCCGGCGGTGAGCTTCTGGCGCTTCTCCTCGAGGCGCGCGTCGAACTCGACCTTCTGCTGCGCCAGGTGGTCGCGGATGGCCTCGACGGCCTCGCTCACCTCTTCGTCGCGCATCCGGACCTCGAACCACTGCGCGTGGTTCAGCCCCTCGAGATAGGTCTTCGTGACCTTGTCGCCGGCCTTCAGGCCTTTCGGGCCGCCTTCCGCGACCTTGCCCGCGAGCAGGTTCTCGATGCGCGCGAAGGCATCGTTCTCGACGATGCGATACTGATCGTTCAGATCCTTGCGGATGCCGATCAGCGTCTGCTCCTCGTTCTGCCGGGCGCGCGCGTCCTTCTCCACGCCGTCGCGGGTGAACACCTGCACGTCGATGACGGTCCCCGACATGCCGGACGGGAGCCTAAGGGAGCTGTCCTTCACGTCCGAGGCCTTTTCGCCGAAGATCGCGCGCAGGAGCTTTTCCTCGGGCGTGAGCTGCGTCTCGCCCTTGGGAGTCACCTTCCCGACGAGGATGTCGCCCGGGTTGACCTCGGCGCCGATGTAGATGATCCCCGACTCGTCCAATTTGGACAGCGCGCTCTCGCCCACGTTCGGGATGTCGCGCGTGATCTCCTCCGGCCCGAGCTTGGTGTCGCGCGAGACGGTCGACAGCTCTTCGATGTGGATCGTGGTGAACGTATCGTCCTCGACGACGCGCTCCGAGATCAGGATCGAGTCTTCGAAGTTGTATCCGTTCCACGGCATGAAGGCGATCAGGACGTTGCGGCCGAGCGCGAGCTCGCCCATGTCGGTCGACGGCCCGTCGGCCAGGACGTCGCCCCGGGCGATGATGTCGCCCACGCGCACCAAAGGCTTCTGGTTGATGTTCGTGTTCTGGTTCGAACGCGTGTACTTGATCAGGTTGTAGATGTCGACGCCGGCCCGGTCGGCCTCGGTCTCCTCGTCGTTCACGCGCACCACGATACGGCTTGCGTCCACCGAATCCACGCGTCCGCCCCGCCGGGCCGTGACCGCGACACCCGAATCCACCGCCACGGTGCGCTCCATGCCGGTGCCCACGAGCGGCTTCTCCGACCGCAAGGTCGGCACCGCCTGGCGCTGCATGTTTGAACCCATGAGCGCGCGGTTCGCGTCGTCGTGCTCGAGGAACGGGATCAGCGAGGCCGCGACCGAGACGATCTGGGCCGGAGCCACGTCGATGTAGTCGACCTTCGATACCGCCGACAAGGTGAACTCGTTGCGGTGACGGCACGACACCATCTCGTCGGTGAGCCGCCCGTCGGCATCCACCGCCGCATTGGCCTGCGCGATGATGAACTTGCCTTCCTCGATGGCCGACAGGTAATCGATCTTGTCGGTCACCCGGCCGTCGACCACTTTGCGATACGGGGTCTCCAGGAAACCGTACTCGTTGGTGCGCGCATACACCGCGAGCGAATTTATGAGACCGATGTTCGGTCCTTCCGGCGTCTCGATCGGGCACACCCGGCCGTAATGGGTCGGATGCACGTCGCGCACCTCGAAACCCGCGCGCTCGCGGGTCAGGCCGCCGGGCCCGAGCGCCGAGACGCGACGCTTGTGCGTGACCTCGGACAGCGGATTGGTCTGATCCATGAATTGCGACAGCTGGCTCGACCCGAAGAATTCCTTGATCACGGCCGATACCGGCTTGGCGTTGATCAACTCCTGCGGCATCAGGTTCTCGGACTCGGCGAGACTCAGGCGCTCCTTGACGGCGCGCTCGACGCGCACGAGCCCGATACGGAACTGGTTCTCGGCCAATTCGCCCACGGAACGCACCCGGCGGTTGCCCAGATGGTCGATGTCATCGATCTCGCCCTGGCCATTCTTCAGGCCGATCAGGATCCTCATCACGTCGATGATGTCGTCGCGGCTCAGGATCCCGGGCCCCTCGTCGCTGGTGCGCCCGAGCCTCCGGTTGAACTTCATCCGTCCAACGGCCGACAGGTCATAGCGGTCGAGGCTGAAAAACAGGCTCGAGAAGAGGTTCTGCGCGGCCTCCTTCGTCGGCGGCTCGCCCGGACGCATCATCCGGTAGATCTCGATCTGCGCCTCCATGGCATCGCGCGTGGAGTCGATGCGCAAGGTGTCGGAGATGTACGATCCCCGGTCCAGTTCGTTCGTATAGAGGGTCTGGATCTCGGCGATCCCGGCCTTCATGAGTTTTTGTATCAGGTCGGCCGTGACCACCTCGTTGGCCTGCGCGATCAGCTCGCCGGTCGCGGCGTCGATCACGTCCTCGCCCAGGGGGCGGCCCGCAAGAAACGCCACCACGTTCTCCGGGGGCACCGAAAGCTCGGTCATCTTGGCCTTGTCGATCTCGCGGACATGGCGCGCGGTGATGCGCTGGTCCTTCTTGACGATCACCTCGCCCGCGGGCGACACGATGTCGAAATCGGCCTGCTCCCCGCGCAAGCGCTGCGGAATCAGCTTCAGGCGGACATTCCCGTCGGACAAAAGGAAGGTGTCCATCTCGAAAAACGTCTGGAGGATGTCCTGGGCGCTCATGCCGAGCGCGCGCAGAAGGGTCGTCGCCGGAAGCTTGCGCCGCCGGTCGATGCGCACGTACAGGAAATCCTTGGGGTCGAACTCGAAATCGAGCCATGAGCCCCGGTAGGGGATGATGCGCGCCGAGAACAGAAGCTTCCCGGACGAGTGGGTCTTGCCGTAGTCGTGATCGAAGAAAACGCCGGGCGACCTGTGCAGCTGCGAAACGATGACGCGCTCGGTGCCGTTGATGATGAAGGTCCCGTTTTCGGTCATGAGCGGGATCTCGCCCAGGTAGACCTCCTGCTCCTTGATGTCGCGCACGGACTTCGCGCCCGTGGTCTCGTCCTTCGAGAACACGACGAGCCGCAACAAGACACGCAGCGGGGCGGCGTAGATCAGTCCGCGCTGCTGGCACTCCTTCACGTCGAACAAGGGCGTCCCGAGCCGATAGCTCACGAACTCGAGCGCAGCGGTTCCGTTATAGGACTCGATCGGGAATACGGACTTGAACGCCGCCTGCAGGCCCTGATCGACCCGCTGCGTGCGCTCGACATCAGCTTGCAAAAAGCTCTGGTAGGATTCTTTCTGCGTCGCGAGCAGATACGGAACTTGCAAAAGGCTCGGCCGCTTGCCGAAACTCTTGCGGATGCGCTTTTTCTCAGTGAATGAATAGCTCATAGGTTCCTCAGCTCTTGATGTCCGGACGATCCCGAACGACAGACAAAGACGGACAGGCCGGTTCGCACCAGCCTGTCCCGACGATCACCCTCTCGTCACCGCGTGTTCAACGGGCAATCAGCTATCCTTACTTCAGGTCGACCTTCGCGCCGGCCTCTTCAAGCTGCTTCTTCATGCTTTCCGCGTCCGCCTTGGCGACCGCTTCCTTGACGGTTGCGGGAGCCGACTCCACCAGGTCCTTCGCTTCCTTCAGGCCCAGGTTCGTGATGGCGCGCACCGCCTTGATGACGCCCACCTTGTTGTCCCCGATCGCCGCCAACACGACATCGAAGCTGTCCTTCTCGGCAGCGGCGGCCGCTCCAGGGGCTCCGCCGCCCGGGGCGGCCACGGCGACGGCGGCAGCAGCCGCCGAGACGCCGAACTTCTCTTCCATTTCCTTGATCAACGTCGACAGGTCGAGAACCGACATGTTCGCAATCGCGTCCAGGATTTCTTGCTTCGATACCGCCATGGTGCTATCTCCTCGAAAAAGTGACTTGACCTTTAAAGCCTAAAACGCTCGTTACTGAGCCTTGTCGCGAATCGCGGCCAGCGTCCGCACGAATCGCGCGGGCACCTCGTTTAGCGTCCGCACGAACTGCGCCACCGGTGCCTGCATGGTGCGCATCAAGGTCGCCAGGAGCACCTCGCGGCTCGGCAACAGGGCGAGCGCCTGCAGCTGCTCGCCTGTCATGAGCGCCCCATCCATGGCGCCGACCTTGATCACGAGCTTGTCATTCGCGCGCGCAAACTCGCTCAAGACCTTCGCGACCGCCACCGGGTCCGACGACGCCGCAAACGCAAGCGGCCCCTTCAGGTGGCCATCCAGGCACGCGAACGGCGTATCGGCCAGCGCCCGCCGTACCAGCGTGTTCTTGATCACCTTGATGTAGACGCCGGCCTTGCGTGCCTCGGCACGCAAGGTCGTCATCTGCGCCACGGTGAGCCCCCGGTATTCGGCCACCACCGCCGCCTCCGCGCCCTTGATGGCCGCGGAGACTTCGGTTACGACCGCCTTCTTCTGCTCTAGATTGAGACTCAACGAATCACCTCCTTCGCTCCCCCCGTCACGGGGGACGGTGATCCGCGGCTTTAAAGGCCCCGGACACCATCTGCGCCGGCAACATTAAGCGTTTCCGCGCCGGCGGTCTTCGACATCTGCCCAGACGACGGACAGTCCCAGCCCTTCTTGCTACTGCGGTAGCGACCCCTGGTCCAGGCGTATGCCGGGCCCCATGGTCGCGGAAATCGTGACACGCTTGACGTAGATCCCCTTGGCGGTGCTGGGCTTGGCCTTTTGCAGGGCCGCCACCAGGGCCAGGAAATTTTCCTTCAGCGCCTCTTCCGTGAATGACACCTTGCCGATCGCGCAGTGCACGATACCGGCCTTGTCGGCGCGGTACTGCACCTGGCCTGCCTTGGCGTTCTCCACGGCCTTGGCCGGGTTGGGCGTCACGGTGCCGACCTTGGGGTTCGGCATGAGGCCGCGCGGCCCCAGGATCTGTCCCAACTGGCCGACGATGCGCATCGCCTCCGGCGTCGCTATGACGACATCGAAGTTCAGGTTGCCCGCCTTCACCTGGTCGGCCAGATCCTGAAAGCCCACGATGTCGGCGCCCGCCTTGCGCGACGCGGCAGCCGCCTCGCCCTCGGCGAACACGGCGACCCGTACGGTCTTGCCCGTCCCTCGCGGCATGACGGCCGACCCGCGCACGTTTTGGTCGGACTTGCGGGGATCGATACCGAGATTCACCGCCACCTCGACCGATTCGTCGAATTTGGCGTTCGCCGTCTTCTTCACGAGCGCGAAGGCCTCGTCGACCCCATAAAGCCGCGTCCGGTCCACGGTCGGACGCAAGGCACGCAGCCGCTTGCCACCCTTCATCACCTCGGCCATCAGACGCCCTCCGTCTCGAGACCCATGCTGCGCGCGCTGCCCGCGATCAGGCGCACCGCCGCCTCCAGGTCCGTCGTGTTCAAGTCCGGCATCTTCAGCCGCGCGATCTCTTCGAGTTGCGCGCGCGAGACCTTGCCGACCTTATTGGTGTGGGGCGTCTTGCTCCCGCTCGTGATGCCCGCCGCCTTCTTCAGGAGAATGCTGGCGGGCGGGGTCTTGGTTACGAACGTGAAGCTCTTGTCGCTGTAAGCCGTGATGACCACGGGGATCGGCAGACCTTCCTCCATGCCCTGCGTGCGGGCGTTGAAGGCCTTGCAGAATTCCATGATGTTCAATCCGCGCTGACCGAGCGCGGGTCCGATCGGCGGCCCGGGGGTCGCCTTCGTCGCCGGCACCTGCAATTTGATGTAGGCGTCGATCTTCTTTGCCATGTGGGCTCCTATGGGGTGCTGGCGCCTTGCGGCTCCCCCGCGTGTTTATGCGATCCGGCGAACTACGCCTTCTCGACCTGACTAAAATCCAACTCCACCGGCGTCTGGCGCCCGAAAATGGACACCGACACCTTGAGCTTGCTCTTTTCGTAGTTGACGTCCTCGACCGTGCCATTGAAGTCGAGGAACGGGCCATCGATGACGCGCACCTGCTCGCCGCTCGTGAACGAGAACTTGGGCCTCGGCTTCTCCACGCCATCCTGGACCTGGCGCAGAATCATCTCGGCCTCCTTGTCGCTGATCGGCGTGGGCTTGGTGCCCGAGCCGCCGATGAAGCCGCTCACCTTGGGCACGGACTTCACGAGATGCCAGGACTCGTCGGTCATCTCCATCCGCACCAGGACATAGCCCGGGAAGAACTTGCGCTCGCTGGTGCGACGCTGCCCGCTCTTCATCTCGACGACCTCTTCGGTCGGCACGAGGATCTCGCCGAACAGGTCCTGCATCCCGGCGCGCGCAATATGCTCTTTCAGCGTCTTCTCGACGTTCTTCT
>JAKAXT010000002.1 GCA_021816425.1 Pseudomonadota bacterium
TTCCGATCTAAGGTCGTGTGCGAGGATAGGCGGAAGGCGCGGGGGCGCGAAGAGTCTTGGAGAGGCGGATATGGACTGCGTCCGATTGACGGTCAGAGGCAGCGTGCAGGGGGTCGGCTTTCGCGCCTATGTACGCGACCACGCGCGTGGCCTGGGCGTGACGGGCTGGGTCCGCAATTGCGCGGACGGGTCGGTCGAGGTCCTGGCGTGCGGCTCCGAGGCGGCGCTCGAGAGTCTTGCGGGGCTCGTCTCCCAAGGCCCCATCGGCGCCCTTGTCGCGCGCGTGGAACAGGAGCCGGGACCCGCGGACGCGCGCGTCCCCGAAAGCTTTCTCGTGCGCTACGACAGGGATTGATTCGGGGCCCGTTCGGCGACGGGAGGCCTGGATCGGTCCGGTCCCCGGTGCCGGCGGGGGCGCGCAACGGGGCTCGGGCGGCCCCTTCGGCGAATCGCGCGTACCGGCTCCGCGCGCTTGTGCCCCCGGGGTGATCGACCGTCGCCCGATCACCCGACCGAGTGTCCGCCGTCCGTCGCGTATGGCCACCGCAGAAGGGGGCGCCCGGATCGTGGCGCGCACGCCTCCCGGCCGCCGCCTTGATGACGCCCCAGCCTACGCACCCGGCAATTCTCCATGCGGCACCGACCATGCGCACCGGGCGGCGTCCCGCATAGCGGGTCGGCGCCCAATACCCGGCACGGGCGCGCCCCGGCAGGCGAATTCTTGCATGGTCACCGGGTCCAGGCGCCATCACTTCGCGCTGAGAACTGCGGCCGCCCGCTGACCGCGGTCAGTGGGCGGCGGGAAACAGCCGGCGCGCCTCGCGGACGGACTTCCAGAAGGCGTAGCCGGCCACCGGCACGAGCACGAACACGACCAGCACGAGCCCGATGCTTATGTGCGCGAGATTGTGGACCTGCAGGCCGGTCGCCACGGAGAGGGAGGCAAGCCCGGGATCGACGAGCCCCAGGGCGCCGACGAGGACGAAACCCAGGCCGCCGCCGCTCAGGGTGCGCCCCGCCATCTTGCGCGCCACGTAGACGCGCGCCCTGTCGTCCAGCTTGCGCCGCGCCATCCAGCCGCCGAAGAGCGCACCGAGGAGCATCTGCGTGAGCGTCGTGCCCAATCCAAAGAGGAGGCCCGGCAGGAACGCGAAATAGGGGCCCGGCATGGCCGGTGCCAGGACCGTATAGACGATGATGGCGAAGGCCCCGGTCCCCCACCCGGCGAGGAACCCATGGACGAGCGGCATATAGGAGGGCAGGGCCGCGGGTTCCTGCCCGGCGGCCTCGTGGTCGAGGGCGTGGCTGTGGAAGATATGCGGGATGCGCCCCTTGCGTAATATGAAAAGCCCGGAGCCCGCCATGACGACGCCCACGATCAGGTAGACCGCGAAATTCCAGCGCGCGCCCACGAGGAAAGTCGTCATGGCGAAATAGGCGAGTTCGGAGGCGATCGCCCGCTGCGCGGTGAAGGTGAGCGAGAACAGAAGGCCCGCCTTGAGCCCGCCCCGGATGGAGTAGGATCCGATGGCGTAATTGAAGGTGATGGGCCAGGTGTGCTCGTCGGGGGTCACGCCGTGCACCATGCCAAGAAAGAAGGCGGTGGCGAGCGCAAGCCCTATACTGAGACCCGCAAGCCCCGGATCCCAAAGGTTCAAATCGCCGATCGCCACCCTGCCGTGCCTCGTCCGTTCGCGGAATCGGCTACTTTAGCGACAACCGACGCCCGCGCCAACCGCGAGCACAGGCAGTTTGGCGGCGGCACCGGCCTCTTCACGGACCAGACGCGGGACGAGATAGCCCGGAAGTCTGGCGCGCAGGGCCTCCAGGAGCCCGGCCGCGCGGGCCTCGCCGACCGCGAAATGGGCGGCGCCCGCGACGCGGTCGAGCATATGGAGGTAATAGGGGAGGACGCCGGCCTCGAACAGGCGCTCACTCAGGTCCGTGAGCGCGCCCGCATCGTCGTTGACGCCGGCCAGCAGGACCGCCTGGTTCAGGAGCGTCACGCCGGCCTGGCGCAATCGCCCGCAGGCCCCCGCGACCGCCTCGTCGATCTCGCGGGCATGATTCACGTGCAGGACCACGACGACCGCAAGCGAGGTCCGGCCGAGCCAGTCGAGGAGCGCCTCGTCGACGCGGTTTGGGATCACGACCGGCACGCGGGTATGGAGCCGCAGACGCTTCACGTGCGGCAGTTCCTCCAGGGCGCCTACCAGGTCGGAGAGCTTGTCGTCGCCCAGGGTCAAGGGATCGCCGCCGCTCAGGATCACCTCGCGGATCGACCGGTCGGCGGCGAGATGGGCGATCGCCGGCCGCCACCGATCCCGCGCGGCGTTGGCCTTCGCATACGGAAAGTGCCGGCGGAAGCAATACCGGCAGTGGATCGCGCAGGCGCCGGTGGTGGTCAAAAGCGCCCGGCCTTCGTATTTGTGAAGCACGCCGGGCACGGCCTGGGCGGCGAGATCCCCGACCGGGTCCCGGGAGTAGCCGGGTTCGACGGCCTCCTCCAGGTCGAGCGGCAGAACCTGGCGCAGCAAGGGGTCATGCGGGTCGCCCGGGGCGATACGCGCGAGATAGGGGCGCGGCACGCGCAGCGGGAAGAGGCGGTGGACCCGGCGCGCGGGCGCAAGCAGCTCTTCGGGCAGATCGAGGGCCCGCAACAGCTCCTCGGGGTCGCAGACGGCGGCGGCGAGGTCGGCCCGCCAGGGCGCCTGCCCCGTTGGGAAAGTTCCATGTATCATAGGCGCGCACTGTCCGTGTTCGGCCCACAAAAGGCAAGAGACGCCGACCAGACTCCACCTCAATCCGAGATCGCCATGACCACCTACAGCACCAACGAATTCAAAAACGGCCTCAAGATCATGCTGGATGCCGACCCGTGCTCCATCATCGAAAACGAGTTCGTGAAGCCCGGCAAGGGCCAGGCCTTCAACCGCGTCAGGATCCGCAACCTGAAGACCGGACGGGTCGTCGAGCGCACGTTCAAGTCGGGCGATACCGTGGAGGGCGCCGATGTCGTCGACGTGGAGATGCAATACCTCTACAGCGACGGGGAGTTCTGGTATTTCATGTCGCCCGAGACCTATGAGCAGCTGGGGGCGGACAAGACCGCCGTGGGCGACTCCGCCAAGTGGTTGAAGGAGCAGGCTCTTTGTCTCGTGACACTCTGGAATGGCGTGCCGCTCAGCGTCGAGCCGCCGGTCCATGTCATCCTCAAGGTCACCGAGACCGACCCCGGACTGCGTGGCGACACAAGCGGCGGCGGGGGCAAGCCCGCGACCCTGGAGACGGGCGCGGTCGTGCGCGTCCCTCTTTTCATAAACGTGGGTGACAGTCTGAAGGTGAACACCCAGACCGGCGAATACATTGCCCGCGCCAAGGAATAGCAGCCGACCCGCACGCGAGGACGGGCGCACGGCGCCCGCGCCCCTGGAGGCCCTGCGCGGCCGCGCGGCGCTCCTTACGCAGGTACGCGCCTTCTTCACGCAACGCGGCTATCTGGAGGTCGAGACACCGGTGCTCGGACGCGCGGGGGCGGCCGACGCCCAGCTGGCCCAGTTCGCCGTGAGCGACCCGGTCTGCGGCACCCTCTATCTGCAGACCTCGCCCGAGTACGCCATGAAGCGCCTCCTCGCGCGCGGGAGCGGATCGATCTTCCAGATCACAAAGGCGTTTCGGCAGGGCGAGGGGGGGCGCTTCCATAATCCCGAGTTCACGCTCGTGGAGTGGTATGGCGTGGGCTACGACCATAGGCGTCTCATGGCGGAGTCCTGCGCCCTGATCGCGCGACTGGTCCCATCGCTGAAGCCCGAGCCGCGCCTCGTGAGCTTCCGCCAGGCCTTTCGCGACCGGCTTGGCGTCGACCCGATCGAAGATCCGACGGACGTCTTGCAGGAATGCGCGTACACTCGCCTGCCGGCGACGCGCGAATTGGTGCTGGACGATCGGGATGCCCTGCTGGACCTGCTCATGAGCCATGCCGTGGCCCCGCACTTTCCGGCGGACGGTCTCACCGTGATCACGGACTACCCGGCAAGCCAGGCGGCCCTTGCGCGCATCAACCCGCAGGGGCTCGCCGACCGTTTCGAGATCTACTGTGGACCCTTGGAGCTCGCAAACGGGTTCCATGAGGAGACACGCCGCGAGGAGTACGCCGCGCGCTTCGCCGCGGAGGCCCGCAAGAGGCATGCACGGGGGCTGCCGGCGATCGCGCAAGACGAGCAGCTGCTCGCGGCGCTCGCCCTGGGCGACCTCCCGGACTGCGCGGGCTGCGCGCTCGGTTTCGACCGGGTGCTGATGCTGGCCATGAACGCCGCGCACATAAACGAAGTTTTGACCTTTCCGATCGAACAGACCTGATGGCCGTAAACTGCCTATATGAGGAGGCCGCGTGAGCGTGCTTTTTTCGCCTTTCCGTCTGCGCTCGCAGACGTTTCGCAACCGTATCTTCGTGTCGCCGATGTGCCAGTACTCGAGCATCGACGGCTTCCCCACGGCCTGGCACCTCGTGCATCTCGGTAGCCGGGCTGTGGGCGGCGCGGGCCTCGTCATGGTGGAGGCCACGGCGGTGAGCCCGGAGGGCCGCATAAGCCCCGGCGATCAGGGGTTGTGGAGCGATGCCCACGGGGAGGCCCTGATGCCCATCGTCCACTTCATCAAGTCGCAGGGCGCGGCCGCCGCCATCCAGATCGCCCACGCCGGCCGCAAGGCCTCGACCGATGCGCCATGGCGCGACGGGCGGCCGCTTGCATCGGCCGAAGGCGGCTGGCCTGTGCTCGCGCCGAGCGCGGTGCCGTTCGCGCCCGGATACCCGCAGCCCAAGGCGTGCCGCGACGAGGATATGGGACGCGTGGTCCGCGACTTCGCCGACGCCGCGCGCCGCGCCCACGCGGCCGGATTCGACGTCCTCGAATTGCACATGGCGCACGGCTACCTCCTGCACGAGTTCCTGTCGCCGCTCGCCAATCGGCGCGAGGATCGCTACGGAGGCAGCCTCGAGAATCGTCTGCGCCTGCCGCTCGAGGTGACCGAGGCCGTGCGCGCGGCGTGGCCGGAGGCCAAACCCTTGTTCGTGCGCATCTCCGCCACCGACTGGATGGATGGCGGCTGGGATATCGAGCAGTCGCTGGTCCTCGCCCGCGAACTGAAGACGCGCGGGGTCGATCTCGTCGACTGTTCGAGCGGGGGCCTGGTCGCGGACGCGAAGATCCCCGCGGGTCCCGGATACCAGACGCCCTTCGCGACCCGGATACGTAAGGAGGCCGATGTCCCGGTGGGGGCGGTGGGACTCATAACGGACCCCCTCCAGGCCGAACAGATCGTCCGCACCGGCCTTGCCGACTGCGTTTTCCTCGGACGCGAGCTCTTGCGGGATCCCTACTGGCCGCTGCATGCGGCGCGCGCCCTGCATGCCGACGGCGCATGGCCCGCGCAGTACGAGCGCGCCCGCACCTGAGCCCCGACCGGTATCCCCCAGGCCCCCTCGACGCCCAGACGCCGCAGGGGCCCCGGGGCGGGCGCGGCATCATCCCGCCGGCCGGGGCCCGCCCCGGACCCCAACGGCCAACCCTCGGAACCTGGCGCGGTCCGGGTCTCGCCGGACAGACCGTCGCGCCCGCCCTCGGGCGCGAGCGCCGCGGGGCGCGGCCGGCGGGAGGTTGACAGCAAGGCCCCGGAGACCCTAAATTGTTAAAGAGTTCATTAACTCTTTAACCCGGGAGGCTTTGTGTTCTTCAGACAGCGCATGAGTGCCGATGGTACCTTGTCCTACCTCTATGGCTGCGGCAGCCGCGGCCTCGCAGTCGCCGTGGACCCGGTGGCGGGCGACGAGGACTGGTTCATGGGGGAGGCGCAAAGAAACGGGGTCCGCATCGCCCATGTCATCGACACGCACATCCATGCCGATCACCTCTCCGGTGGGCGCGCGTTGGCGGCCCGGGCGGGCGGCTCCTACGCCCTTCACGAGCACGATCGGGACGTCGTGCGCTTCCCCGTGCAGACCTTGCGCGATGGCGAAATCCTCACCACCGGCAACGTCGTCACGCGCGTGCTTCACACGCCGGGCCATACGCCAGACAGCATCTGCCTGCTGGTGGCCGACCTGCGCCGCGGCCCCGATCCCTGGTTCGCGCTGACCGGGGACACGCTTTTTGTCGGGGGCGTCGGCCGCCCGGATCTGGGCGGGCCGCCCGCCGAAATGGCGGCGCGCCTCTACGACGCCCTCCATGAGCGCATCCTGACCCTCCCGGACGACCTCGAGATTTTCCCCGGGCATGCCGCGGGCAGCGTCTGCGGGGCGGGGCTTTCGGGCAAACCCTCATCGACCCTCGGCTTCGAACGGCGTTTCGATCCTTACTTGAAGCTGGACCGCGCGGCCTTCATAGCGCGGCTCATCGAAGAGACACCGGTGCGACCGACCGCCATGGACCAGATCGTCGCCGCCAATCTGGGGGACGCGGCATGACCGGCGAGGCCGGACCCTTCGCGCCCTTTGCCGAGATCTTCGCGGTGCTCGCGCACCCCAAGCGCCTGGAGATCGTCCACCTGCTGGGCGACGGCGAACACACCGCGAGCGAGATCGTGGAGAAGACCGGGCTTTCCAAGGCCAACGTCTCCCAGCACATCAACCTCCTGAAGGCCCGCGGCCTGGTCCACTGCGAAAAACGCGGGACCTTCTGCCATTACCGGCTGACCGACCCGGCCGTATGGGAGACCTGCGAACGGTTCCGCGACATCATTCTCGACCGCATGGAACTCACCGCCCGCCAACGCGCCGAACTCGCCCAGCCGCTGCCCCCGCGCACGGACATCCGGAAATGACCGGCGCCACGCACGCCGTGCGCGGCATCCGCGCCAATATCGGCCAGTTCAGCCTCCAGACCGTCCAGGTGTTTTTCGTGGGGCTCATCATAGGCATGGAGCGCAACGTCCTGCCGGCCATGAGCCACCGCTTCGGCGTGAAGGCCCACGCCTTCCTGTTTCTGGCATCGTTTGTCATGTCCTTCGGTTTCGTGAAGGGGGCTTTGAACTTCGTGGCGGGGGGGCTTTCCGACAAGCTGGGCCGCAAGCGCGTGCTGCTCTATGGCTGGCTTGCCGCGATCCCGGTCCCGCTTTTGATCGACCTGGCCCCGAACTGGTGGTGGGTCATAGTCGCGAACGTCTTTCTCGGCATCAATCAGGCCTTTACCTGGACGATGACGGTCACAAGCCAGATCGACCTGGCGGCAAGCAGCCAACGGGGGCTCGCCGTCGGCATCAACGAGGCGCTCGGCTACATCGCCGTCGGCGTCGCGGGGCTCGTCACGAGCTACGCGGCGCTCGCCTACGGGGCGCGCCTCACGCTGCTCGTGTTCGGCCTGGCCACGATCGCCTGCGCCCTGCTGGTCCTCGCCCGCATCGAGGACACCATCCGCTGGGTACGGGCCGAACACGCCCAGAGACGCGACAACGGGCCTGGCGCGCCGCCCGCGCCGCTTTGGGCCACGTTCAAGAACGTGTCCTTTCGTGACCCCACCTATCGGGCCATCTGCCAGGGCGGCGTCGCCAACAAGATCGCCGATACCCTGGTCTGGGTCTTGTTGCCGCTATATTTCAAGGGCCAGGGTCTGGGGCTTGCGCGCATCGGCTGGGTCACAGGCCTCTATGCGGCCGTCTGGGGCCTCGCGCAGCTCATGACCGGACACCTGGCCGACCGCCTCGGCCGCAAGATCCCGATCGTGGCAGGCTTCGCCCTGCTCGCGTCGGGCCTCGCGGCCGTGGCCGTCCTTCACACCTTTCGGGAATGGCTCGCGGCGGCGGTCGTCATGGGCGTCGGCATGGCGCTCTTGTACCCCAACCTCATCGCCGCGATGTCGGACCTGGCCCCGCCGCTCGAACGCGGGCGCATCCTGGGCGTCTATCGCTATTGGCGTGATACCGGCTACGCCCTGGGGGCCATCCTGCTCGGGCTCGTGGCGCAGAACACCCGGCAGACCGAACCCGCCATCTGGTTGACGGCGGCCCTCGTGGCGGCCTCCGGCCTCTGGATCGCGCTTGGGGTCCACGAAACGCACGGCAGATCCCCTTCCTGACCGGGTGCCCCGGGCGCGGCGTGGCCGCTAACCGATGTGGTAAATGAGATTCAGCGTGGTGAAGGTCGTGGTCTGCGCATAATGGACGAGGGCCGTCGACGGCAGCCATGTGTAATGAATGACCTGCTCGGAGAACTTGAGCGCCAGATCGAAGATGAGCGTGGTCGTCACCCCGCTCGTCGACGTGACGAGCGTGCCGCTTGGGGTGCCCATGACGCTCAGGCGCTCGCTGAAGCGCGTGCCCGGACGCATGTGCCACACATAAGTCATGGCGAGATCCGCCACGGGCTCGTCCTGTGCCCCGCCGCTTGCCGGAAAAAAGTTCTGGCGGGCGCCCCCGCCGGCTTCGAGATCGAGATGCATCCTGCGGGTGTCGATGACCTTGCGTCCGGCATTCACGGTCTCGACGAAATAATGGTTATAGCCATCGAAAAGGTTACGGTCGTACCGCACCGCGCCGACGACGAAGTCGACGGGGGCCGACCGGAAGCTGCGCCGCACGTTGGCCGTGGCAAGCAGACGATCGACCCCCGCTATGCCATTGTAGGAAAAGTAGTTGTAGGCGAAGTCCGCGCCGTAGCTCCATACGCCCACGTTGTCGCGGACGCGGTCCGTCGAATTCAGGCTCGTCGTGAGCGCAAGCCCCGAAGACGACGAGAGGCCGGCGCCGAAGGCGCCATGCCAGCCTGGCCGCGGGAGGCGCTTCGCGGCGCTCGCGCCATCGACTACGACCAATGCGAGCAGGAGCCCTGCGGCCACGGAGAGCCGCGGGCGACCGAACCGAACCCTCATGCCTGGGGCGCGAACGGGTCGGGACCGAGCCTCGCGATGGCCGGCGAGACGGGCCGGCCCGAAAGCCGCCGGGCCGACCCCCGCAAACCCGGGAACAAGGCCTCATGCGCGGCGTGGCGCCGCGGCCGGTCCGGCCCCTGGGCGCAGGCGCGCCGGGACGCATGGTCTTCTTGCTGGCTTTCCAAAATGGGGGGCTGTCCGTCTTCTTTTCTTGTGTGACTTCCCGCGGTCCCAGAGGTTCCCCCCGGGGTTCGCGACAGCGGCGGCGTCGAGATCAGGCGCCCCCCCACGAACCGATCCGGCCCCCGCCGCCGCGCGGCGCGGGGGATCGTGCGCGGCTGCGTCAGCTCCTGGTACCGGTCCCCGCCGCCTTGCGCAAGGCGGCTACGGCGGCCTCGAGGCCCAGACGACGGCGGGTATTCAGGAACTCGAGCAATACGGCGAGATCCGATGCGAGCAGGTCCAGGTAAGGTTCGATCTCGCCGCCACGCCCGTCGGCGACATACCACAGCGCCCGGTCGAGGCCCATGAGGGCCTGGCGCGCGCGGCCGGACAGCCCCGGGACCGCGAACGCCGAGGGCGTCGTCGGCTCCGGGAGAAACTCGGGCTCGAACAAGACCTCGGCCACGGCATCCGGTTCGGACTCGGCGTCGTCGGCCAGCCCGACCCCGTCCAGGACCAGCTCCTCGGCCCCGCCCAGGGTGTCACTCAACGCCGAGCCGCTCGCGCGATTGCCGCCCAAGGCCACGGCGCGCTTCAGGCGCTCCCCGGCCATCTGGCGGAGGGCCTCGAAGGTCCCCGCGTCCTCCTCCGAGGAGGCAACGCCCACGCTCATGCTCAGGATCCTGCCGTCGGGCGCCGGGTGGTTCGCGAATGCGCCCACCAACCGCTGCCCCAAGGCGAGCGCGCGTCCCTTGGACACGCCGCTTGCCAATATCCCGAACTCGGTCCCGCCGAGACGCGCGACCGCGGCCGCCTCGGCGCCCGCCTCGTCGCGCAGTACGGTACCCACGTGGCGCACGACCCCCTCCATGCGCTCGTCCCCGTACTCCCGGTAGAGTATCCGGACCCGGTCGAGGGTCGCGAGCAGCAGAGTGAGCGGTCGCTGCGCCGACGCCTCCCGCCACAAGGTCTCGCCCTGGTCATAAAAGGCGCGCCGGCCGAGCAGGCCGTCATGAGCGGCGACGTCCTCGGGCACCGGCTGCTCGAAGCGCATATACGCCTGGGTGCATGCCTGGAGCTGGGCCAGATTCAAGGGCTTGGTGATGAAGTCGGTGGCGCCACAGGCGAACGCGCGGGTCTTGGTCTCGTCGTCGTCGGCGCCCGTGATCACGATGATGGGGAGATCGCGTATGCGCGCATCGTCGCTCGCGCGCACGCGGCATATGAAGGCGTAGCCGTCGAGCCGCGGCATCTCGATATCGGTGATCAGCACGCCCACGTCCGGGGCCCGCGTCAAGGCCTCCCAACCGGCTTCGCCGTCCCCGGCAACGGCGACGTCGAAGTCCACCTTCAACATCTTGCTGATGGCCTGGCGAATAACCGCTGAATCGTCCACCACGAGAACCCGGCCACTATTGCGCGCCGTCACCACCGCCGTAGTCGCACTCACACTCACCCCTAATCTAGCGGCAAAGATTTAAGGCCCACGAATCAAGACCTTGCCCCCCGCCTATCCATCCTTTGACCTTAGAACGAAAATCGCCAAAGTCAAATGACGGCGACGGAGGGGTCCGCCGCCCGGAGGCCCGGAGCGAAGGCCTAGGCGACGCGCGAACCGGGGGCGAGCTTGGTCCCGGCGACCAGATCGACAAGTCCGTTCAGGGTACGCGCCTCCACGAACCGCGTATCATCTATCGCCGTGCCCAACCGGCTCTCGAGCGCCAGCAAAATACTGATGGCGTTCACCGATTCGACGCCCAGATCGCTGTAGAGATCCTTATCGGGAGGAATCGGTCCCGCGAGCTTCCCGCAGGTCTCGACGATCGACACCACATCCTTGCGTATATCGCTGATATCCGACATAAAGCGACTCCTTAACCACGGTTCCTGTCTTTTGACGTCGCGCCCCTCGACTCAAGTCGCGCCCCTCGGCGCGAAATCCGGCTACCCAAAGACCATCCCTGGTCCGATGGGTGGTGCCACTCTAGGAGCGCACGTCCCCACTGTCAATCCAACTCAGACGGCGCGACCCTGGACCAGATTCACGATCAAAAGCACCAGGGCAATGACAAGCAGAATATGAATGAAGCCGCCGAGCGTGCGCGCGCTCACGATGCCTATGAGCCACAATACGAGTAGAATGACGAAGATGGTCCATAACATGGCAGCTCCCTCTGCATTGTCCGCGGCCCACCTTAGGGCGTGCCGCAAGCGGGGTCAATCGGTCTTTCCGAAAGACGCGGGCGAGGGCAGAGCCTGATGGGACGCGAACGCGCCACGATGAACGACGACCGCAGACAGACGATCCGCTTCTTCACGGAAGAGGAGCTCGACGCACTCGAGGAGACGGACCCGGACACGGCCTACCGGATCGCCCGCGCCCAGGCGATCGCGGCCCGCGACCGCTCCCCGCCGGTTTCGCTCGCCGAGGCGGGGCCGCCGGATCGCGCCGCGGTCGCGCGCGCGGTCGAGGACGTGCGCCGCATCCTGCAGCGCGACGGAGGCGACATCGAACTCGTGGATGTCGAGGGGGCGGTCGTCCGGGTCCGCATGAAAGGCGCCTGCGCCGGCTGCCCGAATTCGGTCCTGGATCTGCGCAATGTCGTCGAGAAGATCGTGTGCGCGGTCCCCGGCGTGTCCTCGGTCGTCAACACCTTCTGAGGCCGGGGCGCCTGAGCGGGCGCCCCGGTGGAGAGAGAATGGGCCATGGAGAACTACATAGACCCTGATGCCCGCTGCCCCGGTCCCGAATCCCTGCGGCCCGACGCCGTCATCATCGAGGGCCGCACGCACACCGGACGCACCTGCCGGATCGTGGACAACACCTGCTCGGTTGCGCGCGAGGATCTGATCGAGGTCCTGGAGGGCCTCATCGCCGAGCGCCGCTTCGGGACCGCGGCGCTGTCGGCACACGGCGGCCATACCTTGGCCATCGGGCAGCCCACGGCGACCCATATCCAGTTCGGCGACACCCTCTACCGCCTGCTCCTCTACCCCTACGAAGCCCGTATCGAGCGCTTCTGAGGGGCCTCTTGCGCCGTCCGGGCCGTGAGCGCCCGACCAAGCAGGCGCTCCAGGATCGCGAGCGGCGCGCTCGCCGGGTCCTGCAGGCACCGTACCGGCACATGAAAGGTCTGCTCGAACAGGTACTGGCCGGCCATGGCCGCGTGCGCAACCTGGTCTGTGAAGACCATCCAGGTCGTGGCGGCCGGAAAGGCCACCTCGCACTGGCGACAATGGCGCTGATAATGCTCGTCGCCCTTCATGGCGTCGTGCAAGCCCAGCATGTAATGATCGTAGTCGGTGCGATAGCCCGCGGTGAGTCCGGTGGCGCGCAGCAACCAGCGCTGCCCCGGGAGCGGGCGCCGCAACGTCGGCAAGAAACGCTTGGCACAGGCCTCGAAGGGCTCCCCCAGCCGCCAGATCCGGCCACGGCCGTCGGGATTCACGTTACTGAAGACGCGCAGGATGCGCTCGCCTCGATTGGGGCGCGAGGGGAAGGCATCCACATGCAGGCGGCTGTCATCCTTGCGATAGGATGACGGACGCTCCTTGACCTCGATCGGCCGATAGCTGGTCCGCCCCATGCGCAACTGCCTCCCATAGGCCGGGATGAGGGTGGCGACGAGGGCGTGCGCGCTTTGCGCGAATCGCGCCACCATGGCCTGCAAGCGCTCGCGCTCGCTGCCGGCAAGACCGGTCCCCTTCAGAACCCCCGACGAGGGGTCGTAGCTTATGTTCTTGGAGCGCCCGTCCGAACAGCGGGGATCGAGAAACGCGTATTCCTCGGCGTTCAGCGCGAATGCGAGACGCGGAAAGAACAGGACCTTTCCGCTCTCCAACGCGCGCGCCGCCCGATCCATGACCGGCACCGGGAAGACGGTGTCGAAAGAATCCCCATCAATGTTCTCCAGCGGATCCATGAGCGCCTCCTTGGTCGTCATGTTCGCACAGCCGGGGCCCGATATCCGAGCCCGCCCGGCGGCTTGCGCCCGCCGGCGGGGCCGCCTAGAGCCTGCTCAGGCGATAGACGGTCTCCTCGCGCCACGCAAGCCCCTGCTCCTCGAGCCCCGGGTCCTCGGCGGCCGTCTTGCGCTCGCTCTCCAGGACCTCTATCGCGAAATGGTCTGCGAAGATCTCCCGGACCTCGGTCTCCGAAACCGCAAAGGGCGGCCCGCTGTCCGGGTCCTTCAACGAGAACGGCGCCACCAGGAGGACCGGCGTCCCGGGATCGGTCAGTCGCGCCATCTGCGCGGCGTAGTCGCGCCGCATGGCGGGCGGCATCGCAATCAAGGCCGCGCGGTCATAGACGGCCGCCACGGGCCCCAGCAGTTCGCGGGTGAGGTGGAAGTAATTACCGAGCAGGATCGTGATCCCCTCGGCCTGGTATTCGAGGAACTCGCCGCGGCCGACCCGGCCGACCGGGATCTCCTGCTCGCGGAAGAACGCCTCCACCGCAAGCGGGCTCAATTCGATGCCGAGGACCCCCCGCCCCTGGTCGCGCAACCATGTCATGTCCCGGCTCTTGCCACAGAGGGGTACGAACACGGTCCCTTGGGCACCCAGCGCGCCGAGGTGGCGGCGCAGGAAGCGGTTGACCTCGGCCTGATGAAAGCCGATGCGGTTCTCGTGCCAACGGTTATGCCAAAATCCGGGCTTCATGACTCCCCCTCCGCGCCTGTGAGCAAGGCCTTGACGGCGGCCACCGCCGCGGGCCTTCCGAAAACGACCTGATAGCGCCCGGGCGGCCCGTCCAGGGACTCGAACGCCGCGCCCGCCTCGAGGGCCACCGCCCAGGCCGCGCACACATCCCACAGCTTGGCGTGCCAATCGATGGCGACGGCCCCCTGCCCGCGCAGGGCGGCGCTATGGGCGTAGCAGTCGCGATAGACGCGCAGATTGGGATAGGCCCCCGCCAGCCGGCAAAAGAGTTCGCCCCGCCCGCCCTTGACGAAATTCTCGGGGGCCGTGGCCATGACCATGGGCGTCCCCGCCTCCTCGCGGTCCGCGACCCGCAACGCCTGCCCGTTACATGAAGCGCCGAGCCCGCAGGCCGCGCTCACGCGCACATCGAGCCGCGGATGATCTATGACCCCGAGGACCGGATGGCCCTCGTGGCGCAGCGCGATCAAAGTCCCGAAGGTCGGCACCCCGTGCACGAAATTGTCGGTCCCGTCGATCGGGTCCAGCACCCACTCCCAGGCGCTGCCCCGCCCCTCGGGCGGATACTCCTCGCCCGTGAGGTCGTGATCGCCGAAATTCGCGGCAATGGCCTCGCGCCAGGCGGCCTCTATGCGCTGGTCGGCCACGCTCACATAAGAGCCGTCGGCCTTGACGGCGATATCGGCCTCGCTCAAGGGGGTCTCGGCCACGAGCCTGCGGCCCAGGTCCGCGAGCGACAAGGCGAAGCGGAGGAAACGGCGACTGTCGGCGGCGCTTATGCGCGGGGGGATGGAATGCGTCATAGGCCCGGACGATACCGGCTCGATGGATCCTAGACAAGATTCGGACCCGCGATCGAGTCGGTTATACTGTCGCCCCATGCGCACCGGCCGGCTTGCGCAGGATGCGCACCCGCGACTATCCGGGCCTCGCCCGACCCCTCGCGGCCCGCATGGCCCGGCACCGGACGCAAGCCCCAAAGACCGCCCCAACGTGAGATCTTAAGGAGGACGTGGAGACCGGCGCAAGGCAAGGGACGATCGGAGAGCGGCGCGCGGCCTTCACCGCCGGCCGCCCGCAACTTGCAGGCGCCATTTCCCGCAAAGCATGACGACACGCATAGAGAAAGACAGCCTCGGCGAATTCCCGGTGCCGGCCGATGCCTGGTATGGCATCCAGACGGCCCGCGCCGTGGCGAATTTCCCCATCTCGGGGCGCGGACCCGACCCCGACTTCATCGTGGCGCACGCCCGCATCAAGATCGCGGCGGCGCGCGTCAACGCCCGCGCCGGCTGGCTCGAGGCCCCGCTCGCCTGCGAGATCGAGCGCGCCGCGTCCGCCATCGTAAACGGCGAACACCATGGCGAGTTCGTGGTCGACCGCTTCCAGGCAGGCGCCGGCACCAGCCACAACATGAACACCAACGAGGTGATCGCGAACCTCGCCAACGCGGCCCTCGGGGGCGAACGCGGCGTCTACCGTCCCGTGCATCCGAACGACCACGTCAACATGGGGCAGAGCACGAACGACACGATCCCGACGGCGATACGCCTGGCGGCGCTCGCCAAGCTCTCGCGTCTCGTCAGCGCCACGCACGACATGGCGCGCGCCTTCGACGCGCTCGCCGTGCGCGAGCGCGACACGGTGAAGAGTGGGCGCACGCACCTGCAAGACGCGGTGCCGACCACCCTGGGCCGCGAGATGGCGGCCTATGGCTGGACCCTGAAGCGCTGCGCGCGCCGCATCCAGGACGCCGCGGTCGACCTGGGTGACCTGGGCCTCGGCGGAAGCGCCGTCGGCACGGGCCTGAATACGCCGCCCCACTACGCGAAGCGGGTCGCCGAAGAGCTCGCCACGCTCACCGGCGAATCCGTGCGCCCGGCGCGCGACCTCGCCGCCCAGATGCAGTCGATGGCCGACATCATGCAATTGTCGGCGGCCATCAGGGGGCTTGCGCTCGAACTTACGCGCATCGCCAATGACCTGCGTCTCCTGGCCTCGGGGCCGCGCACCGGGCTTGCCGAGATCGTGCTCCCGGCGGTCCAGCCGGGATCGAGCATCATGCCGGGCAAGGTGAATCCGGTGATGCTCGAGATGCTAAACCAGGTCTGCTATCAGGTCGTGGGACAAGACGCCGCGGTGGCGGCCATGACCCAGGCCGGCCAGCTCGAGCTGAACGTGATGATGCCGGCACTCGGATCCGCGCTCTTCGACATGATGGATTGGCTCACGAACGCGGTAAGGGCGGTGACGGACAAGGCGCTTCCCGGCATCGTCGCCGCCCGCGACCGGTGCCGCGCCTATGCCCACGCGAGCGTGGGCCTGGCGACCCTCTTGAACCGCGCGATCGGGTACAGCGCCGCGGCGCGTGTCGCGCAGGAGTCCGAGACGAGCGGCCGGCCCATCGCCGAGCTCGTCGCCGCGCACGGCCTCATGGATGCGGAGGCCTTCGCCAAGCTCGTGGCCGACGCGGCCGGAAATGGTGAGGGTTGATGGCGCGCATACTGATCCTCTATTACAGCCGGCACGGCAGCGTGCGACGCATGGCCGATCTCGTCGCGCGCGGGGTCGCCTCGGTGAGCGGATGCGAGGCCGTCGTGCGCACGGTGCCCGAGGTCTCCCCGGTCTCCGAAGCGACCGCGGCGGCCATCCCCGCGGACGGCGCCCCCTACGCCGATCTCGACGACCTGCGCGCATGCGACGGACTCATTCTCGGGAGCCCCACCCGCTTCGGTCAGATGGCCGCCCCCCTGAAGCACTTCCTGGAGACCACGACGCCGCTGTGGCTCGCGGGGGCGCTCGCCGGCAAGCCCGCCGGGGTCTTCACCTCCACGGGCACCCTGCATGGCGGCCAGGAGGCCACCCTCCTGTCGATGAGCCTGCCGCTCTGGCACCACGGCATGCTGCTCGTCGGCCTCCCCTACACGCAGCCCGAGCTTTCGACCACCACCTCCGGCGGCACGCCCTATGGGGCAAGCCACCTGGCCGGCGCGCGCAACGACAGGCCCGTGAGCGCCGAAGAGAAGGCCCTCTGCCTCGGGCTTGGCGAGCGGGTGGCGCGCATAGCGCAGCGGCTTGCCGCGTCGGATACGGCCTAGGAGCCGGAGTCGCCGGGTTCGAGCCCTGAGTCTCGCGCAAGCATGGCGCGCAGATAGGGGATGGTGAGTCGGCGCCCGTCGGCCAAAGTCTCGCGATCCAGATCCTCCAGCAGCAGGAAAAGCGCCCGCGGATCGCGCGGTCCGTGGGCCAGCAGATAGGCGCTCGCCGCATCGTTCAGACTCAAGCCCCGCAGGGACGCGCGGTGACGCAGGGCTTGGGCCTTGGCCTCGTCCGACAGCCGTTGCATGGCCACGATCGGGCCGCTTGCAAGGCGCGTACGCAGATCGTCGCGGGACACCGCGAGCCCCGCCGGGTTGCTGCGGCCGGCGAGCACGATCCGCCGACGGGGCGCAAGCGCCTCGAAAAGGACGAACAGGCGGCGCTCGCCGTCGGCGTGGTCCGCCAGCGCATCCATATCGTCCACGCAGACCACGCTCTCTTGCGGCAGATCGACGAGCCCCTCCCAGGCCGCGGGAGGGGCGCTTGCAAGCGACAAAAAGGCGCACGGCCCGCGCCCCTGGGCGGCGCGCGCGACCGCCACGAGGAGATGGGTCTTCCCGCAGGCCTCCGGACCGAACAGGTACAAGGGGCCGACGTGCCCCGCGGCGAGGCTGCGTGCGGCCTCGAAGGCGGTCCCGTTCTCGCCCGCCCAGAAGTTTTCGAACGAGGGCCGATCGCGCACGGACAGATCGAGCGGCAGCTGGCGCGTCATTCGGACCACGCGCTCTGTCTGTAGCGCTCATGCGCGCGCCTGAGCCACACGATCAGCACGGCCGAGATCGGCAAGGCCAGCAGGATGCCCGCGAAACCGAACAGGCGGCCGCCCGTCAGCACCACGAAGATCACGAGGACCGGGTGCAGGCGGAGGGAACGGCCCACGAGCCTGGGCCCGAGCACCATGCTCTCCATCATCTCGCCAAAGCCAAACGCCGCGAACACGAAGAGGAGATGCCGAAGGTCGTGATACTGCAGCAAGACCGCGAGGCTCGCTACGAGGAGGCCCGTGAAAAACCCGAGATAGGGAATGAAACTCAGGAAGCCGGTCATGACGCCGAGCGGCAAAGCCAGATCGAGGCCGGCCAGGCTCAGGCCGACCGTATAGATGACCGCAAGCGCGGTCATCACCGTGAGCTGCCCGCGCAAAAGCCGGCCGAGCTGCGTGTCGACCTCCCGGGCGAATCCGACCACCCCGTCGCGATAGCGTCCCGGGAGGATCTCGACGGCGGTCATGCGTATGCCGTCCCAGTCCCGCAGCAGGTAGAAGGTCACCACGAGGATCAGCATGAGTCGCGCGAGCGCCACCACGACATGGAGGCCGGATGCGGTCGCAAGCGGCAGGAGCCGTCCCATGTCGGCGCCCACGCTTTGCCACTGCGCGAGGATCCGCTCTTTCATCTCGTGCAGGTCGGGCGTATAGCGGCCGTGGGTGGCGCGCAGGATGCGTGCCTGCAGCCAGTTCATGTAATCGGGGGCGTGCGCCGTGAAGGTCGCGAACTCCTTTTGCGCCATGGGCACGAGCGCGAGCGCCAGGGCCGCGACCGCGACGGCCACGAGCAGCAGCAAAAACAGGATGGTGGCACTGCGCGGGACGCCGATGCGCGCACCATAGGACACCACGGGATTGGCGATGTAGGCGGTGAGCGCCGCCAACAGGAACAGGGTGATGACCGGGGCCAGGACGTAGATCACCTCGGCCGCGGCAAGCAGACCCGCAACCACATACAGGATGCGGCGTTCAGTCTCTCCCAACACGCCCGGCCTCGATCTCCCGCACGACTCCCCACGTCCAGAGATAGTGTCCGCCGCTTGCAATCGTGGTGACAAGGACCGCAAAGACGAGCGCCGCCTGGACATGGGGGACATGGAACCCGAAGGCGCGCTCGGCGAGCAGGAAGATCACGAGCAGGATCTGCGCGAAGGTGTTGAACTTGCTGACCCGGCTCGGCCGCATGACCACAGGGCCGTAGAGCGACGTATAGACGAGATAGCCGCCCACGATGAGTACATCGCGGAACGTCACCACGAGCACGAGCCAAAAGGGCACGAAGGTCAGCAAGGCCAGCATGACGTAGGCGCTCACCAGCAGGACCTTGTCGGCCAAGGGGTCGAGGATGGCGCCAAGCTGGGTCACGAAGCCGAAGCGCTTGGCGATGTAGCCGTCGAGGCCGTCCGATACCCCGGCGATCAAAAAGACCCACAGGGCGTCGAGATAATGATGGTCCTTCAAAACGAGGATCAGGAGCGGCACGAACGCCATGCGCAGCAGTGTGATCATGTTGGGGAGGTGCTGCAGTCTCTTCACGTACGCTCCTTACGGTTCGCGGCACAGGCCCCGGGGGTTGCGCCACGCCACAGCCCCGTTTACCGCCCCGAGCCGAGCCAAGTCAAGGTTTACTTGCAAGACCCCAGGCTCTAACATAACGCCCATCTCGGAGTCCTCTTGTGACAACACCCAAAAACCCGCCCCCCCTGACCTATCGCGATGCCGGCGTCGACATCGAGGCCGGCGATGCGCTGGTCGAGGCCCTGAAGCCGATCGCCGCGAAGACCGCGCGCCCCGGCGTGCTCGCGGGGCTCGGGGGCTTCGGTGCGCTCTTCTCGCTGTCCGGCCGCTACCGTGATCCGATCCTGGTGTCGGGCACCGACGGCGTGGGCACCAAGCTCCTGCTCGCGATCGCCCTCGATCGACACGACGACATCGGCATCGACCTCGTCGCCATGTGCGCCAACGACATCGTGGTTCAGGGGGCCGAACCGCTGTTCTTCCTCGACTACTTCGCCTCCGGCAGGCTCGATACCAGAAAGGCCGAGCGCATTATCGCCGGAATCGGGCGCGGCTGCGAATTGGCCGGGGCGGCCCTGATCGGCGGCGAAACCGCGGAGATGCCGGGCGTCTATCGCGACCAGGACTATGACCTCGCGGGCTTTTGCGTGGGCGCCGTGGAGCGCGACCGCCTGATCGACGGGTCGCGCGTCCGGGCGGGCGACCTCATCATCGGCCTGCCCTCCTCGGGGCTCCACTCCAACGGCTACTCGCTCGCGCGGTCGGTCATCGCCCGGTGCCGGAGCGACCTCACGGCCGCACTCGAGGGGCGCGCGCTCGCCGACATCCTGCTTGCGCCGACCCGCATCTATGTGAAAAGCCTGCTCGCCCTGCATGCGGCGATCGATGTGCACGCCATGGCCCACATCACAGGCGGCGGTCTGCCCGGGAACGTGCCGCGCGTCATCCCCGAGGGGTTGCGCGCCGTGATCGACCGGTCCTCCTGGCAGTGGCCGGCGATCTTCCGGTGGCTTCAAGACGGCGGGGAGATCGCCGAAGAGGAGATGTACCGCACCTTCAATTGCGGCGTCGGCATGGTCGTGGTCGTAGGCGAGGCCGATGTCGAGACGGCTCTGGCCCTCCTCCGCGACCAGGGCGAGGAACCCTTCGTCATCGGCCGCATCGACGCGGGGCGCGGCGATTTCGCGTGGGCCTAGGCCCCTCCCTCAGGGTCGCGGTCGTAGTCTCCGGGCGCGGCAGCAATCTGCGGGCGCTCCATGAAAAGGCCGCGCAATACGAGTACCTCGTAGCCGGGGTCGTGAGCAACAATCCGGCAGCGCCGGCCGTCGACTACGCCTCGCGTCAGGGCCTGCCGGTGTGCGTCGTCGACCATCGCGCCTACGCCACGCGCGCGCTCTTCGAGGACGCCCTGGCCTCGGCGCTCGACCGCCTGAACCCCGATGTCATCGCCCTCGCCGGGTTCCTGAGGGTCCTGGGCGCGGACTTCGTCCGTCGCTACCAGGGGAGGCTTTTGAACATCCACCCCTCGCTCCTGCCCGCCTTCCCCGGACTCGACACCCATCGCCGCGCCCTGGAGGCCGGGGCGCGCGTGCACGGCGCGACCGTACATCTCGTGACCGATGCCCTCGACGGCGGCCCGATCATCGCCCAGGCGGGCCTGCCCGTCGGGCCCGCCGAGGATGTCCCGGCCCTCGCGGCGCGCGTGCTCGCCCTGGAACACGAGCTCTACCCCTACGTACTCGGGTGCTGGGCGCGCGGCGAGGTGGCGGTCCGCTGACCCTCGGACGGCCCCTCCCACTCCCTCCGGGGGCATGCTTCCCCTGCCTGCGCGAGCGGCATAAACTGGGCGCCGCGATATAACAAGTCAGGAATAAATGACGATAGGGCACCGTCCCACCATCGAGGAGACCAATTATGCGCATCAGCCAGCTGTTTTGCCGCTCGCGGGAGCTGAAAAAGACCCTGGAGGCCAGCCGTTCGCGCCTCTACCGCATCGCCTACGCCTGGACGCACAACCCCGCCCTCGCCGACGATCTGGTCCAGGAGACGCTCACCAAGGCCTGGCAGAAGCACGACCAGCTCCGGGACCCGGGGGCCGAAGAGGCCTGGCTCTTCAGCATAATGACCAACTGTTTCCGCGACCATCATCGCCGCGAGCGCGAGACGGACGACATCGATGAGATGGACATCCCCTGCGAGCACTGCCTGGAGACCGAGCACATGCGCTCGGAACTGGCGGTGCGCGTACGGGCGGCAATCGCCAAACTCCCGCAGGGCCAGCGCCAGGTCGTGACCCTGGTCGATCTAGAAGGTTTCTCTTATAATGAGGTATCCTTGATACTTGGAATACCGAGCGGCACAGTTATGAGCCGCCTATGCCGGGCGCGTGCGGCCTTGAAGGGCATGTTGCTGCCCGAGATCGCGGCGTCCGATCAGGCGCCTAGGATACGGAGGGTAAAATGACGGACACGGAAGGCCCGGGGCTCTCGGATGAATTTCTCAACGCCTTCGTCGACAACCAGATCGACAGCGACGAGAAGGGCCGCGTCTATCCGCTCATAAACGCCGATCAGGACCTGAACCGCAAGGTCTGCGAGCTGCGCAAGATCTCGGACCTGGTGCGGCTCGCCTACGATGCGCCGCCGCCGGTCGATCAACGCGAGCGGCCGCGCCAGGATCTGGCGCGGCGCCTGGCGCCGCTGCTCGCCCCCATCGTCCTTCTGCTCGGGGTCACGCTCGGGTGGTGGCTGCGCAGCTTCTGGGCGCCCGCCGTACCGCCGGCGACCACCGCCATCGCGGCCGCCGCAGGCCCCACCACCAAGGTCCTGTTCCACCTGGACAACGGTGATCGCGCCCATATGCGCCAGGTGCTCGAGGAGGCCAAGCATCTTCTGGCGCGCTATCGGGCGGATCATAAGCGCGCCAAGGTCGAGATCCTGGCCGATGGCCCGGGCCTCGCCCTTTTGCGCCGCCGTTTGTCCCCATTCTCGGCGCGCATCGCGCAACTCCAGGCACGCTACCCGAATCTGATATTCGCCGCCTGCCAGGACACCATCAACCGTCTGGAGCGGCGCAAGGGCATAGACCCGCACCTCTTGCCGCAGGCGGTCATCGTGCCGTCGGCAATCGCCGAGATCGTCCGTCTCCAGCGCCGCGGCTGGACCTATATCCGTGTTTGACCTTGCCTCGGCGCGCATCCTTGCCGGGGCGCGGCGGGGGCGTGTCCTCGCAAGCCTCGGGCTCTGTCTCCTGAGCGGGCTAAGCGGGGCCCACACCTTCGTCTACGTGGCCAATTACAACAACAGCACGATAGGGGTCTATGCCGAACACGACAAAGGCCGCTTGACGCCGCTGCAGATGATCCGCACGCCCGGCGGCCCGGAGTCGATCGTGACCGACAAACTGGGCTTCGTGGTGACGGCCGACAGTCTGGCGCACGCGGTCAGCGCCTATCGCGTGAACCCCGCGGATGGCCGGCTGACGCCTGCGGCCGTGCGCTTCGAGGGGCCGCGCGCCAACCCCTTCAGCCTGACGGCAAGCCCGGGCGGACGCTTCCTTTACGTCGCCAACAGCGGAGACAGCACGGTCGGCATCTATCGCCTCCAGGCCGGACGCGGCACGCTTACCGGCGAGGGAGAGGTCCACGAGAGGCCTGGCGCCAAGCCCTATGCCGTGGCCTTGACGCCCAACGGGCGCTACGCCTATGTCGCAAACTTCGGGAACGCCACCATTGCCATGTATCGACGCACCCCGGGCCACGCCGCCCTGACGCCCATCGGCATCTTTCATGAGCCGCCGGGCGACGGGCCCTACGGCCTGTCGGTGGGACCGGACGGGCGCTTCCTCTATGTCGCGGATTTTCGGGCGAACGTACTGCTCGTGCTGGCCATCGGGCCCCACGGCCGGCTGACGGCGAAGGATCGGGTGACCGAGCCCTACGACCACCACCCGGACTCGCTCGTCATCGATCCGAGCGGCCGCTATCTCTTCGTGGCCAATACCAGCGCCAACGACATCTCCATCTTTCGGGTCGATCAGGCGAGCGGCCGCATCGCCCGCGTCGGGCGCGTCCCGACCGGGAGCTACCCGTTCTCCCTGACCCTCGACCGCGCCGCGCGCTTCGTGTTCGCGGTCAATTTCGGGAGCAGCACGATCAGCCGTTATCGCCTGGATCGCCACCGCGGCACGCTCAGCGCGATCGGGACCACCCGCGAACCCTCGTACGCGGACCCCTACGGGATCGCCGCGCTCACGATGCGGGCGGCGGCCGCTCCCCGGACTCGCGGAACCGCCGGTAATCGGCGAGGATCCGGGGGTGGTCGAAAACGACCGGCACCGTGACATCGTGGATGTCGAATACCCGGCAGGTCCGTGCGTCATCCCCGGCGCGCGGGCGGCCGTTTGCGCGGGCGACATAGACGAGAGAGGCCGTGTGCCCGCGCGCATCGCGGGCGGGGTCGGAATAGCAGCCGAGCAGGGCCTCCAGGGTGACGGCAAGACCGGTCTCCTCCAGGGCCTCGCGGCGCGCGGCGTCCTCCACGCGCTCGCCGACATCGACGAACCCGCCCGGCAGGGCCCAGCCATGCGGCGGGTTGCGGCGCTCGATCAGGATCACGCCCTCCGGACGCGCGTCCAGACGGATGATGATGTCGACCGCAAGGAGGGGTGTCCTGGGGGCCGTCATTTGCCTTGGTCCATGCTACAATGTCCTCCGTATGGAAGAGATTACCGCGCCATCGGGGCAAGTGATAGAACTGCGCCAGATCTTTCACGAGACCGGCGCTCGCCTGCTGCGGGTCATCATACGCGACGGGGTCAAATATTCTACGATCGAGCTCGATGCGGCGACCGCCTTCGATTGGGGAACACGGATGCGGGACTGGGCCACCGATAGCGCCAAGGATGCGTGATCGGGCCCAAACGAGTGGACCGCCGGCAAGGGCCGCAGTCAGCCTGCCGGTGCGGTCGTCTAAATCATGAGAGGAATGAACATGCTTCAAGGTCTTATCGTCTTGCCGTGGTGGGGCTACGCGCTGGTGGCGCTCGCCTTGACGCACGTCACCATCGTATCGGTCACGATCTACCTCCACCGCCATCAGACGCACCGGGCCCTCGACCTGCACCCCGCCGTCGCGCACTTCTTCCGGCTCTGGCTGTGGCTCACGACCGGCATGGTGACCAAGGACTGGGTCGCCATACACAGGAAGCACCATGCGCGCTGCGAGACCGAGGACGATCCGCACAGCCCGCAGGTGCTGGGCCTCAGGAAGGTGCTATGGCAGGGCGCCGAGCTTTATCGTGCCGAGGCCAAGAATGCCGAGACGCTCGCCAAGTTCGGGCACAACACCCCCGACGACTGGCTGGAGCGGCGCGTGTACTCGCGCTTCAGCGCCTATGGCATCGTCATCACCCTGATCGCCGATCTGATCTGCTTCGGGGCGATCGGGCTTACGATCTGGGCCATCCAGATGGTCTGGATCCCGTTTTTCGCAGCCGGCGTGGTCAATGGCGTGGGTCATTATTACGGATACCGCAACTTCGAGTGCGCGGATGCGGCCACGAACATCTCGCCGATCGGCATCCTGATCGGCGGCGAGGAGCTCCACAACAACCACCACACCTATGCGAGCTCGGCGAAGTTTTCCTGCAAACCCTGGGAGTTCGACATCGGCTGGGGCTACATCCGGGCGCTCGAAATCCTCGGCCTTGCGACCGTAAAGAAGGTCGCGCCCATCCCGACCTACGCCCCGCCCAAGGAGGCCTGCGACCTGGAGACCGTGAAGGCGGTCATCCATCACCGCTTCCAGGTCATGGCGCGCTTCGCGAGCGAAGTCCTGCATAAGGTCCACGATGAAGAGGTCCAAAAGGCCGCGGCCGCCAACCGCCAGGCCGCCAAGCTCCTGAAGAGGGCCAAACGCCTCATGGTGCGTGAAAAGGCGCTCATAGGCGAGGCGGGCCATCGCCAGCTCGAGGAGATCCTGGCCACGAACAGCACCCTGCATACCGTCTATACGATGAAGGAACGGCTCCAGGACGTGTGGAGGCGCTCCGCGACCACGCAGGAACAGCTGCTCGAGGCTTTGCAGGAATGGTGCCGGCAGGCGGAATCGACGGGGATCCAGGCCCTGCACGACTTCTCGGCCGCCATTCGGACCTACGCCGCCAACTCCGTCACGGCCTAAGGCCCCCACCCGCCTTTTCGGAAAGGCCGCGGCGCCCCTTCTCGGCGCCGCGGCCCTTTCACCTTCCCTTGCTGATACGGATCCGTGCCCCGGACGGGGCGGGCGGCGCGTCTAGACGCCGTACGCCAGACGCTCCCGCAGGGGGCTCGTGCGCGGAAAATGGGCCTTCAAAAAGGCCATCTGATCGGCCAGTACGCGCCGTCCCTGCAGATAAATGTATTCCGCATGGGTGGGGACGAAGGGGACCGCGAGCAAGACCATGTCGGCCTCCTCGGGCGTACGGCCGGCCTTGTGGTTATTGCACCGCTTGCAGGCCGTCACGACATTGCTCCATACGTCCTTCCCGCCACGGCTCAAGGGTGTCACATGGTCGCGCGAAAGATCCCGGACCGCGAAACGCGACCCGCAGTAGAGGCACAACCGCGCGTCGCGCGCGAACAAGGCCGGGTTGCTGAGCGGCGGCACATAGCGGTCCCGCTGCCGGGCGAGCTGTCCGTTTTCCCCATACGTGGCGAGGATCGAGTTGACTTCGACGACGCTGCGGCGCCCGGTGGCGGCATTGAAGCCCCCGTGGACCCGGTAGAGGAGGATGCCGCAGGTATACGCCACCTGCCCGAGATGACAGATGCGTACCGCCTCGCGGAAATCGATCCACTCGAGCGGCATGCCGGCGACGTCGGTGCGCAACACTTGTTGACTGAGCGGGTACATAGCAACCTCGGGCGGCCCCGGCCGCCATCTGCAGCAATGGACCTCAACAGAGGGCTCTCGCTAATATACCGATCGCTAGACGCAGGGACAAGGGCGCCTGCCCCGGCCTCCCGCAACGGGGAGGTGGGCGCGCCTTGGACTTAAGGGGGTTTGGCGCGATCCCGCGGAGAACTCGATGGACGCCGCGGGACCGACGAGGATTCGGAGACGCCGGTTACTTGATCTTCGCCTCGCGGTAGGCCACGTGCTTGCGGGCCACCGGATCGAATTTTTTGATCTCGAACTTCTCGGTCATGGTCCGCTTGTTCTTGGTCGTCGTGTAAAAATGGCCGGTATCGGCCGTCGACACGAGCTTGATCTTATCGCGCATATCCGTCTCCTAAACCGATTCGCCGCGGGCGCGCATCTCGGCCAGCACGACATCGACGCCCTTCTTGTCGATGGTGCGCAGCGCGTGGTGGGACAGACGCAGCCGTACCCAGCGCTTTTCGCTTTCGACCCACAAACGCCGGTAATGCAGATTGGGCAAAAACCGCCGACGCGTCTTGTTGTTCGCGTGCGACACGTTGTTGCCGCTCATAGGCCGCTTGCCGCTGACCTGGCATACCTTGGACATGGTGACCCCCTGATGAATCCGGGGATTCTGCCACAGCGGGCGGCGGCTGCCAATCCCCCGGCACCGGCGAGGCCCGGGGCGCCGGCCCCCGAGACCGAAGGCGGCGCCGGCCCGCACCCGGTCTCGCACCTTTTGCCGATAACAACCGCGGGCGGCTCCGGCTTAAAGTGGCCGCATCATCCAGGGGCGGACCCCGGCCATCGCCTGCCTGCCCACGCGCACCGAGGAGGCCCCGTGTCCGCCGATCCGCACCTGCACCCCTGCGTCATCCGCGTCGATCAGCAAGACATCGCAAGCTTCATAGGCGAAAACCTGCTGGACGCGCTGGCCCGCGTCCGCCACTACATCCCCCATCTCTGCTACAGCCCGGCCCTGGGCCCCCTCGAGACCTGCGACACCTGCTTCGTTTCGGTCGACGGCGCTCTGGTGCGCGCCTGCACCCTCCTCGCACACGACGGTCTCGAGGTGAGCACGAGGGATCCTGCGTCGGACGCCGCACGCCGCGAAGGCGTGGACCGGATACTCGAAAAGCACGAGCTCTACTGCTCGGTGTGCGACAACAACAACGGCGACTGCGAGATCCACGACGCCGTCGACAGGCTCGCCATCCGCCACCAGCGCTACCCTTATCGGCAGAAGCCCTATAGCGCCGACGTCTCCAGCCCCTTCTACGCCTATGACCCGCTCCAATGCATTCTCTGCGGCCGCTGCGTGGAGGCCTGCCAGAACGTGCAGGTGAACGAGACCTTGAGCATCGACTGGGATCTCGAATATCCGCGCGTCCTATGGGACGGGGGGCGGCCGATCAACGAGTCGAGCTGCGTGTCCTGCGGGCACTGCGTGACGGTCTGCCCCTGCAACGCGCTCATGGAAAACACCCGGCTCGGAAAGGCCGGTCCGTTCACCGGTTGGCCCGCACCCCTGAAGCGCGAAATGATCGAGTTCGTGAAGGGGGTGGAGCAGACCACCACCTTCATCCCCATCACGGCCCTATCGAAGATCGACGAACGCCTGCGCCGCGCGGAGCAGAAGACCACGAAGACCGTGTGCACCTTCTGCGGGGTCGGCTGCTCCTTCGATGTCACGACCCGCGGCCGGCATATCCTGAAGATCCAGCCGGAACGGGGACCGGCCAACGGGATCTCGACCTGCGTCAAGGGGAAGTTCGGATGGGACTTCGTGAACAGCAAGGACCGTCTCGTCAGACCCCTCATCCGCGAGGGGTCCTCGTTCCGGGAGGCGGGCTGGGACGAGGCCCTGGCGCTCGTCCACGAGCGGTTCAGCGCGATCCGCGCAGGCCACGGGCCCGATGCCCTGGGCTTCGTGGCCACGAGCAAGGGCTCGAACGAGGAGGTCTATCTCACCCAAAAGTTCGCGCGCGCCGTCATCGGCACGAACAACATCGATTGCACCTCGCGCTACTGCCAGAGCCCCGCCACCGAGGGGCTCGCGCGCACGGTCGGCTACGCCGGGGACTCGGGAACCATGGATGACATCGACGATGCCGAACTCCTGCTCATGATCGGCACGAATACCGCCGACAGCCACCCGGTCCTCGCGGCCCGCATCAAGCGCCGCCTGAAGCGTGGCGAGGTTAAGGTCATCGTCGTGGACCTCCTGCGCCATGAGATGGCCGAGCGCGCCACCCTCTTCCTGCGACCCAGGCCCGGCACCGACCTCGTGTGGCTCTGCGCCGTGACGCGTCACATCCTGGACCGCGGGCTCGAAGATCGCGCCTTTCTCGAAAAGCGCGTGAACGATCTGGACGCCCTGCGCGCCTCGCTCGCCCCGTTCACGCTCGCCTACGCGGAGGCCGAGACCGGCATCCCGGAGGCCGAGATCGTCCGCATCGCCGACATGATCGTCGGCGCCTCGGGCGTGTGCGCCCTGTGGGCCATGGGGGTGACACAGCGCACGACCGGCAGCGACACGAGCACCGCCATCTCCAACCTGCTCCTCGTCACCGGCAACTACGGGAAGAAGGGCTCCGGGGCCTACCCCCTGCGCGGGCACAACAACGTCCAGGGCGCGGGCGACTTCGGGGCGCTGTCGGACAAGCTGCCGGGCTACCTGAAGGTCGCGGACCCGAAGGCGCGCGAACACGTCGGCCGGGCCTGGGGGGTCGAGATCCCCGCCGAACCCGGGCTCAACAACCACAGCATGATAGACGCCGCGCACGCGGGCACACTGAAGGCCATGTACATCATCGGGGAGGACACGGCAGTGGTCGACGCCGACGCCCGCCACACCGAGGCGGCATTGGAGAAGCTCGACTTCCTGGTCGTCCAGGACATCTTCATGACCACCACCGCCCGGTTCGCCGACGTCGTGCTGCCGGCGTGCCCGAGCCTCGAAAAGGAAGGCACGTTCGTGAATACGGAACGGCGCATCCAGCACTTCGCGCGCGCGCTCGATCCCCTCGGCGAGTCCAAGCCCGACTGGCAGATACTCTGCGAGCTCGCGCAGCGCTTCGGCCACCGCTGGGATTATGCCGGGCCGCGGGAGATCATGTCGGAGGCGAGCACGGTCGCGCCCATACTGGCCGGGGTCACCTACGACCGTCTCCAGGGCTACGAGTCGCTCGTCTGGCCGGTCGACGCCCAGGGGCGTTCCGAGACGCTCCTTTACGCGAAGACCTTCCATACCGAGGACGGCAAGGCCAGGCTCCACCCCGTCCCATGGCACGCCCCGCAGGAGCGGGCCTGCGCCGAATACGACCTCACTTTGAACAACGGGCGCGTACTCGAGCATTTTCAGGAGGGCAACCTCACAGCGCGCGTCCCGGGCCTCGTCTCCAAGGTCGACCAGTTCTATGTGGAGGTATCGCGCGAGCTCGCGGATGAGTTGGCCATAAAGACCGGGGCGCGCGTAACGCTCACGTCGCGCCGGGGGAGCGTGGAGGCCGGCGTACTGGTGAGCCCCCGCGTCGCCGGACGGGACCTCTACACGGTCGAGTTCTCCTTGAAAGAGCCGATAAACCGCCTGACCGGCAATCACGCCGATGCGGCGACATCGACGCCGGCCTTCAAGGAGCTCGCCGTGAAACTCGAGGTGTTGACGCGCGAGGGTCCCTCGCCCGTGCCGCGCTCGAATCCGCGCTTCGGTACGCGCACCCCCCGGTCCGGGGTCGAGGTCGAACGGAAGTGGAAACGGCAGGAGTACCAGCCGGTCCCGGCGACCGTGGCGGCCCGCGCCGGAGACCGGTCATGAGCGCGCTCATCGATCATCGGCCCATGCGGCCGGAAGAGGCGACCGCGGAAAAGGAACGCCTCGAACTGCTCGAGGCGCTCTCGCAAGCCGGCATCCTCCGTTTCCTGACGGCGCTCGCAAGCGGCCTGCCGGACGCCGGGCTCATAGTGGCCCGTGGCCTGAATTCCGCGGCCTCGCGCGCCGCCGTTCAAAACATCGTCACCATCCTGCAGGCCTTGGGCCGCGTGCCCCCGCGGGACTTCTCGCGCTTCATGGCGGCCGTATCCGTCGCCACCCGGGACGTGGAACGCGAGACCGAGGCCCCGCGCGACGGGGTCGGCGATCCGCCGGGGATCACAGGCGCCTATCGCCTCCTCCAGGACGACGCCCTCTGGCGCGCCCTGGGGCCTTTGCTGGATGGCCTCAAGGCCTTCGGCGAAAGCCTGGCCCAGGGGACGCCCCCCGAGAGACCGCCGCCGCGCGGCCCCCTTCTTTGAGCGTGGGCGCCCGCACGCTAGAGCCAGCCGCGCTCCTTGAAGGAGACGATGTGGCCGTCGCCCACCACGAGATGGTCGACGACGCGCACGCCGATCAGGCTGAGCGCCGCGGCGAGCCGCGCGGTGAGATCACGATCGGCGAGGCTCGGCTCCGCGTGTCCCGAGGGATGGTTGTGGACGAAGATGGCGGCGGCCGCATTGTGGACCAGGGCACGCTTTACGACCTCGCGCGGATACACGACCGCCGCGTCTATCGTGCCCTCGAACAGGACCTCTTCCACGAGCAGGCGGTGACGGATATCGAGAAACAGGCAGGCGAAGGCCTCGCGGGGACGATCGCGGAAGGCGGCCGTGAGGTAGTGACGGGTCACCAAAGACGATGACAGGACGGTCTCACGGCGCAGGCTTTCAGCCAGGTGGCGCCGCCCCATCTCCAGAACGGCGCGCACCAGGGCATACTTGGCCGGCCCAAGCCCCGGGGCCTCGCAAAAGGCATCCTGTTCGGCCGTAAGCAGGCCCCGCAACCCCCCGAATCGCGCCAGCAGCGTGCGCGCGAGATCCACGGCGGTCTTGCCGCTCACGCCGGTTCTTAGGACAATGGCCAAAAGCTCGGCATCGGACAGGGCCTCGGGGCCGTGCTGCAACAGGCGCTCGCGCGGGCGTTCGTCTACGGGCCAGGCGGAAATGGTCATGGCGACTCCTTGCCGCTACGATAGCAAGAGGAAAGACCGGGCGCCGTCCGGAAAATCGCCGGCTGGGCAAAGGAATGGGAACGGGACATGCGGGATAGAGCGTCGCCTCAAGGCCGCCGGGTGGTGCTTGGCATCACAGGCGGCATAGCCGCCTACAAGACCCCGGAACTGGTGCGCCACCTGCGCGCGGCCGGGGCCGAGGTGCGCGTGGTGCTTTCGCATAGCGCCACCCATTTCGTTGCCGCGGGGGCGCTTGCGGCCGTGGGCGCGGAACTGGTCGACGACCACGGGATGGGGATGCTCCACATCGATCTCGCCCGCTGGGCCGACATCGTGCTGATCGCGCCGGCGACCGCCCATCTCCTGGCGCGGCTTGCGATCGGTGCCGCCGACGACCTGCTCACGACCCTCTGCCTGGCCACCGAGGCCCCCGTCTGCCTGGCGCCCGCCATGAATCGCGTCATGTGGGAGCATCCCGCGACTTGCGCGAACCACGCGAAGCTCCTGGAGCGCGGCGTGCTCTTCATAGGGCCCGACGAAGGCCCCCAGGCCTGCGGCGACAGCGGGCCCGGGCGCATGAGCGAACCCGCCGAGATCACGGCCTTCCTCGAGCGTCTCTGGGGCGAGGAAGGCCCCTTGCGCGACGTGTCGGCGGTCGTGACCGCGGGCCCCACCTACGAGGCCCTGGATCCGGCCCGGGGGTTCACGAACCGAAGTTCCGGCAAGATGGGTTATGCGGTCGCGGCGGCGCTGGCCGAACAGGGGGCGCAGGTGGTGCTGGTCTCCGGCCCCACGGCCCTCGCCGCCCCTCCCGGGGTGCGGCGGGTGCTGGTCACGAGCGCGCTCGAGATGCGCGAGGCGGTGCTTGCCCACCGCCACGGGATGCGCCTCTTCGTGGGCGCCGCGGCCGTCGCCGACTATCGGCCGGACACGATCTCGCCGCAGAAGCTGAAGAAGCAGGCGGACACCCTGACCGTCACCTTCGTCCGCAATCCCGACATCCTCGCCGAGGTTGCGCAGTGGATACCCCGGCCGTTTACCGTGGGGTTCGCGGCCGAGACCGAGGAACTCGAGGGCCACGCGCGCGCCAAGCTCGAAAAAAAGGGCCTCGATCTCGTGATCGCAAACCCCGTGGGGGAACCGGGGGCGGGTTTCGGGGACGACCAGAACCGGGTGACCCTCGTCGACAAGGACCGGACCGTCGCATGGACCGCCGCGCCCAAGACCGAGATCGCGCGCGAGATCGTGATGGAGATCATCAAACGCCTGCCGAGGAACACGCACGCATGACCGGACCTGTCGTCGATCTGAAGATCCTGGATGCGCGCTACGGGAAGGAGTTCGCGCTGCCCACCTACGCCACCGCAGGTTCGGCGGCCGTGGACCTGCGCGCCTGCATCAAGGAACCGCTCACGCTTGCGCCCTCGGACTGTCGGCTGGTCCCGACGGGCCTGGCCGTCCATATCGCGGATCGGGCGTATGCCGCGCTCATCCTGCCGCGTTCGGGGCTCGGGCACAAAGGGCTCGTCCTCGGCAACACCGTGGGCCTCATCGATTCGGACTACCAGGGCGAAATCAGCTTATCCTGCTGGAACCGCAGTCGCGAGCCATTGGCCATCGCCCCGGGCGACCGCGTGGCGCAGCTTCTGATCGTCCCGGTCGCCGCGGCGCACTTCCGCGTCGTCGAGCAGTTCGAGGAGGCGACCGAGCGCGGCGAGTCCGGTTTCGGCCACTCGGGCATCCGTTAATATATAAACCCGGCCCCGACATGGGCCCCATCAGGAGATCCTTGACCGATGACCGCCACGCCCACCGTACCCAGCACCCGGCGCGCCGATCTTCCGCCAGCCGGCATTTTCAAGTCCTATGACATACGGGGCGTCGTCGACGTCGAGCTGAGGCCCGAGCATGTGCGCGCCATCGGACAGGCGATCGGCAGCGAGGCGCGGGACCGCGGGCGCTCCACGGTGGTCATCGCCCGCGACGGCAGGCTTTCCGGGCCGACGCTGCTTCAGGCCCTGAGCGAGGGGCTCACCGCGAGCGGCTGCGACGTCGTCGACATAGGACTGGTCCCGACCCCGCTGCTCTATTACGCGACCCTGGCCTTCGAGACCGGGTCGGGCGTCATGCTGACCGGCAGCCACAATCCGCCGCAATACAACGGCCTGAAGATCCTCCTCGACGGCGAGACCTTGTCAGGCGCGCAGATCACCGCCCTCTATGAGCGGCTCGTCGAAGGCCGCCTCGCAAGCGGCGCCGGGACGGTCCGCACAGCCGACATCCGCCAGGCCTATCTCGACCGCATCACAGGCGACATACATCTGAAGCGCCCCCTGAAGGTCGTGCTCGACTGCGGCAACGGCGCCACCGGGGAAGTGGCCCCCGCCCTCTTTCGTGCGCTCGGCTGCGCCATCACCACCCTGTTTGGCGAAATCGACGGACACTTCCCCAACCACCACCCCGATCCGAGCCAGCCGGACAATCTGAAAGACCTCCAGGAGCGCGTGATCGCCGACGGGGCCGACGTAGGCCTTGCGTTCGACGGGGACGGGGACCGGTTGGCGGTGGTGGCGCCCGACGGCACCATCATCTGGCCGGATCGGCAACTGATACTGTTCGCCCGCGACGTCCTGTCCCGACACCCAAACGCCCAGATCCTCTACGACGTCAAGTGTTCGCGTGCCCTGGACGAGGCGATACGGGCCGCCGGCGGCCGGCCGCTCATGTGGAAGACCGGGCACTCCTTCATAAAGGCCCGCATCCGCCAGGGCGACGTGCTGCTCGCGGGCGAGATGAGCGGACACATATTCTTCAAGGAACGCTGGACCGGTTTCGACGATGGGCTGTATGCGGGCGCGAGGCTCCTGGAACTTCTCGCCAAGAGCCCCGTGTTGCCGGCCGAGGTATTCGGCGCGCTCCCCAATACCGTGAACACCCCCGAGATCCAGATACCGGTCGCGGAAAGCCCGCACGCCCTCGTGGACCTCCTGGTGCAGGCCGCGCATTTCCCGGATGGCAAGGTCACGACCATAGACGGCCTGCGGGTCGATTTCCCGGACGGCTTCGGGCTTATCCGCGCCTCCAACACCACGCCCATACTGGTGCTCAGATTCGAGGGCACGACGCAGGAGGCGCTGAAGCGCATCCAGGGGCGTTTCCGCGACCTCGTGAAGGGCGTGCGGCCCGCGCTCGCGGCCTGGTAGACGCGCGTGGCGGCGTAATTATTCCGCCGAAATTTCCAGGCATTGCACGCGGTCCGGGGTTGTCAGGGCGCGAATTTGGCGCCATCCTGTAGGGCTGTGGCACGACCCTGACAACCGAAAAAATGAGGAGAATAGTCACCATGCGTCGATTTCTCGTTGGAGCCGCGTTCGCGCTCGGAACCGTCGGCACTTGCTACGCGCACAACCCGCTGAACGCGATCAAGGGGCCCCATATCGACCTCGACAAGACGGTGATCAAGGTTCCGCTCGCGAAGGGCGTGTCTCCCAAAGACGCGGTGCAAGCCATGAAAATCGAGGCCAACACCGTCAACATGAAATACGTGGGGGATCTGCCGCTCTCGAAACAGCTGAAATTGATGGGCATAAAGTCGGGCATCCTGACCGTGTACGAATTCTGCAGCCCGCCCATAGCGCACGTCATGGTGGAAGCCGATCCGGCCTTCGCCGCCTACCTACCCTGCCGCATCACGATGGTGGCTTCGCGCGGCCGCGTGTGGCTCGAGATGCTGAACCTGAACATGATCATCAACGGGGCGCACCTCAAGGGCAAATTGCGCACCCAGGCGCTGCGGGTACGCAACGACCTCGATTCCATCCTCTGGGCCGGCGCCCAGGGTAACTGGTAGAGGCGATGCGCAAGGCCGGGACGGCGTGGATGCTCGCCGTCCTCCTGGCCGGCCCGGCGGCGGCGCGCGCGGCGCCCGCCGGGGTGATCTTCCAGATCAGCACGAGTTCCCTTGCCTCCTGGAAGGTGGCCGTCCACAACGTCCGTAATCTCGAGCGCGCGACCGGCATCCCCGGGACGCTCATCGAGGTCGTGGTCCTGTCCCGCGCCGCGCGCATACTTCTGAAGGACTCGCCCGTGGCCCCCAACCTGGATGCGCTCCATGCATCGGGGGTCACGATCGAGGCCTGCAAGGCCGACATCCGGAAGGCGGGGCTCAGGCCCTCGGCGATCCTCCCTTTCGTGCGCTACGTGCCTTCGGGCGTGGCCGAGATCGTGCGCCGCGAACGCCAGGGCTGGGCCTACGTACGGCCCTAGGCCTCCTCCTCACCCTCAGACCGCGCGCCCCCGGGAACCGGATCGGGACCTTGGTGCAGCCCTCGCCCGCCGGTCGAATTTCCGGTACGCCTCGGGCGCCCGATCGATCGGGATGCGGCTTAAGCGCGCAGCGGAGGTGCGCCCTTGGGACCGTCATAGTGATAACGGCGCAGGACCGCTTGGCCTTCGGGCGCGCGGAGCCAGGCGATAAAACGACCGGCCGCCACGGGGTTCTCGCCGGCGCTCAAAACAGCCGCGTAGAACACGAGCGGGGAGGGTCTGTGCACGCGGCCCCTCAGGCGCAACGACACGGTCTCGTAGGTCTTCTCGTAGGCCGCGTCACCGAGATCGATGGCCGACGGCAAAGCGAGGTAAGGCAAGCCCATGGCCGCGGGCTGGGTCTTATAGGCTGAACTCGCGTCGAGCTGGCCGCCCTGGAGGCGCGCCATGACCTCGGGTTCCGGGAAGATCTGGCGATGATTGATGACAGGCCCCAGGATACGCCGGGCGAGTCCGGGCGCGCGGTAATAGCGCTCGGCGAGCTCCATCATGAAGATGATGTTGAGGCCTTGGGGATCGGTGAGGGGGTCCGTGCGGCCAAAGCGTATACCCGGCCGCTCCAAGACCCGCCACCAGGGGTCGCGACCGCCGCGGCCGGCCTCTGCGAGCGCCTCCGATGCCGGCGTGCGCGGACTGTAGGCCAGGACGAGTTCGGTGCTTGCCACCGCGAAGGCCCGCCGGGCATGGCCCGCGCGCAGCACGAGATCCATGGGCCCCCGCGTGATCGAGATGAAGACATCGGGACGGATGGTGCCGGCCATGATCATGCGGGCAAGCCCCAAGGCCCCCTGGGCGCGGCCTTCGACGCGAAGCCCCAGGTCGCGCGCCACGGCCGGGGCCACCCCGCCGTGCATGAGCGCCCCCATGGAGCCCGCGTACGCGACCTGCAATCCACGCGGCGCGCGGGCCCGGGCGAATCGCGGCGCGGTCAGCGCCGCAAGGCCGGTCGCGGCCCCCTGTAAAAACCGTCTTCTCGCCCGATCCATCGCTTCCCCCTCATAAAACACCCAAGCCGTGGAGGCGGCGGCCGCGCGCGCCGGACCCCGCTTGCGGGGGCCCTCGTGGCTCGGGTCCCGTCACCATGCCAGCGGGGACAGGGACGACGCACGCCATCCGCCGCAACTCCTCCCGCGACCGAAGTCGCGGGCTTCCTTGCGAGGAATCGACGAGGACGCCGCCGCTCAGGTCTTCGGGAGGGTGACGCCCTTCTGGCCTTGATATTTGCCGCCACGATCCTTGTAGGAGGTCTCGCAGGGTTCGTCGGCCTCGAAAAAGATCACCTGCGCCACGCCCTCGTTGGCATAGATCTTCGCGGGCAAGGGCGAGGTGTTCGAGAACTCGAGCGTGACGTGGCCCTCCCACTCCGGCTCGAAGGGCGTCACGTTGACGATGATGCCGCAGCGCGCGTAGGTGGAGTTGTGCACGACAAGCCCGTTCGCGAGGAAGTTGTGCAGTCCCGGGACCTCGATGTCGTAGACCGGCTCCCGGCCTGCGGGATGGACGGCCGCCACCCGATCCCACTCGGTGGCGCCCCGACCGAAGGTTCCATCGGTGCCGTTGCCACGGCATTCGAGGGCCGAGCCGCGCACGAGCAGGCGCGCGCCCGCGGCCTCCTCGACCGTCCGGCAGGACATGCCGAGGCGGGCCGCCAGGTGGCGTATCTCGTCGACCACGGGGCGCGCGGCGCGCAAGCCCTCGCTCGCGACATCGCCCATGACGGCCGCCACGAACCGGGCGACATCGGCGCGCGGCGCGCGAAAGACCGCGTCCGGGATGGCCTCGATCGTCCCTGCCTGGGCCTCTGCCCGCACAAGGTGCCCGAGCCGTTCGGGGGCGATCAAGGGCACGGTCCCGAAGAAGGGCGCCGACACCGCGGCGGCCAGCCTGTCGCCCGCGCCGAGGTCCGAGAGGGGAACCCAACCCGCGGGTGTGAGCAGGGGGTGGTTGGCGGTGGCGGTGAGCGACAGGCCGCTTTCTGTGACGAGCCGCCATACCGGTTTGACCCCATGGGAGGCAAGCGCCGACACGCGCGCCTGGCGCAGGCCCCCAGGAGCGAGCGCCGCCGTGCGCCGGGCGCGCCCCCAATCCTTGATGCGCAGGTACTCGCCCGTGTCGGCGTCGAGGACCCGCGTATCGCCGGTCACGCACTTGCCAAGGCAGATCGTAAGCACGTTGCGCGGGATGCGAAAGTATTCGACCGTGCGCGCAAGCGCAAAGGAGTTGGGCGGTATGATGCAGACATCGCCGCGGAAATCCACGAAACTATTGGCGTCGAAGTTCTTCGGATCGACGATCACGGAATTGATGTTCGTGAAGATCTTGAACTCGTTGGAGCAGCGGATGTCGTAGCCGTAGCTCGACGTGCCGAAGGATACGAGCCGCTCTTCCCCCCGCGACTTCACCTGACCGGGCTCGAAGGGCTCGATCATCCCATGATCCTGCGCCATGCGCCGGATCCATTTATCGGATTTTATGCTCATTGCTCGCCCGGACCGCGCCGGCCTCCCCCCAGAGCCCTGACGCCGTCAGGTGTTTTGGATGACGATGTTCGGGAAACTCCCCGAGAAGTCCTTCTTCATGAGCGAAAGCCGCCCGCCGATGCGCCGCGCGATCTCTCGATAGATCTGCGCGATGCGTCCGTCGGGATCGGCCACGACCGTGGGCTTTCCGCCATCGGTGTCGGCGCGGATGCGCAGATCGAGCGGCAAGGCGCCCAGGAAATCGACATCGTACTGCTCCGCCATCTTGAGCCCGCCGCCGGCCCCGAAGATATGCTCCTCGTGGCCGCACTGACTGCAGATATGGGTGCTCATGTTCTCGACGATGCCGATCACCGGGATCTCGACCTTCTCGAACATCTTCAATCCCTTGCGCGCGTCGAGCAGGGCGATGTCCTGGGGGGTCGTGACGATCACGGCCCCCGTCACCGGGACTTTCTGGGCGAGCGTCAGCTGGATATCGCCCGTGCCCGGAGGCAGGTCGACCACGAGATAGTCGAGATCCTGCCAGTTGGTGTCGCGCAAGAGCTGCTCCAGGGCCTGGGTGACCATGGGGCCGCGCCAGATCATGGGGGTCTCTTCGTCGATCAGATAGCCTATCGACATCGACTGCAGGTGATAGCTCGGGACCGGCTCCATGCGTCGCCCGTCCTTGGACTCGGGCTTGGCGCGCGAACCCAGCATGCGCGGCTGGCTCGGGCCATAGATGTCGGCGTCGAGGATGCCCACTTTCGCGCCCTCCGCCGAAAGCGCGAGGGCCAGATTCACGGCGGTGGTGGACTTGCCGACGCCGCCCTTGCCGGACGCGACCGCTATGATGTTTTTGACCCCCGGGATGGGCTTGACCCCCTTCTGGACGCCGTGGGTCACGATGCGCGACTCGACCGTCACGTTCACCGTCTTGACCCCCTTCACCCCCAGGACCTTGTCGCGCAGACGCGTCGCGAGCGCGTCCTTCACGCCCTTCGCCGGGTAACCCAGGACCACGTCCACCGAAACGGCGTCACCGTCGATCTTGATCAGCTTGACGGCCTTCGCGGTCACCAGATCCTGCTCCAAATACGGATCGATGACCTCTTTCAAGGCCGTTTCCACCTGAAGCTGGGAGATATCCGCCATAGTGTGCTTCTCCTGAAATGCCCTACCGGACCACTGGGTTTAGGGTCGCCATCCTACACCCGGCGGCCCAAAACCGGAACGGGTCGTAGGCGCCCGGCGGGGGCCCGGACCCCCGCGCGGCGGCCCGCGCCGAACTTGGCCGCGCCTCCCCGATCTGCTACCTTTCGGCGTCCTAGGGGAAAATCTCATGCCAAACGACCGCAAGGTGCTGGTGACGAGCGCGCTGCCGTACGCCAACGGGCCTATCCATATCGGCCACATGGTCGAATACATCCAGACTGACGTCTTTGTCCGTTATCAGCGACTGCGCGGCCGCGTCTGCTACTACCTCTGCGCCGACGACACGCATGGCACGCCCATCATGCTGAAGGCGCAGGCCGAGGGGATCTCGCCGGAGCAGCTCATCACGCGTGTCGCCGCCGAACACCTGCGCGACTTCACGGACTTCGGCATCTCATTCGACCGCTTCGGATCCACGCACAGCGACGAGAACCGGATCCTGTCGGAGCACTTCTACACGCGCCTTGCGGCGGCCGGCCACATCGCCACGCGCACCATCGAGCAGGCCTTCGATCCGGTCAAGCAGATGTTCCTGCCCGACCGCTTCATCCGCGGCGAATGCCCGCGCTGCCATGCCGCCGACCAGTACGGGGATTCCTGCGAGTCCTGCGGTGCGACCTACACGCCGGCGGAGCTCATAAACCCGGTCTCGGCCTTGAGCGGCGCGGCACCCGTCACCAGAAGCTCCGAGCACTATTTCTTCAAGCTGGGCGATTTCAGCGACGACCTGAAGGCCTTCACGGCAAGCGACGCCCTGCCGAAGGAGGCCGGCCACAAGCTCGCCGAATGGCTGACCGAAGGCCTGAGCGACTGGGACATAAGCCGCGACGCGCCCTACTTCGGGTTCGAGATCCCCCACGCCAAGGACAAGTACTTCTACGTGTGGCTCGACGCCCCGGTCGGCTATATCGCGACCTTCTGGCAGCTGCGGTCGCGCCTCGAGGGCCGGAGTCTCGACATCGACGCCGTCCGCTCGCAATGGGCGCAGTATGCCGTCCACCACTTCATCGGCAAGGACATCCTGAACTTCCATGGCCTGTTCTGGCCGGCCATGCTGAAGGCCGCAAGCTTCGCGCAGCCCACGGCGATCCACGTGCACGGGTTCCTGACCATCAACGGCAAGAAGATGTCGAAATCGCGCGGAACCTTCATAACCGCCCGGCGCTATCTCGATTGCCTCCCGGCGGAGTATCTGCGCTACTATTTCGCGGCCAAATTGAATGGCGCGATCGAGGACATCGACCTCAATCTCGACGACTTCCGCGCCCGCATCAACGCCGACCTCGTGGGCAAGCTCGTGAACATCGCGAGCCGCTCGGCGCAGCTGCTCGCCCGGCACCTCGACAACACGTTGGCGGATGTCCTGCCCGATGCCCCGCTCTACGCCGAATTCCTGAAGGCGAGCGAAAGCATCGAGGACTGCTATGAGGCCTGCGAATACAGCCGCGCCGTGAAGATCGTCATGGATCTCGCCGACCGCGCGAACCGCTACGTGGACGAGACCCGCCCCTGGGAGATCGCCCGCACCCCGCAAAGGCGCGCGGAACTGCAAGGCGTCTGCACCCAGGCCCTGAACCTGTTTCGCGTCCTGATCGCCTACCTGAAGCCCATCCTTCCGGAGACCGCGGCCAAGGTCGAGGCCCTGCTCGGCGGCCCGGAACTGAACTTCGAGAGCGTGAAGACGCCGCGGCTTGCCTGCGCCATACAGCCCTACACGCACCTCATGCGGCGCATAGAGGCGGCCGATCTCGCCCCCCTCATCGACGAGGCGGGGGGCGAGGGCGTGCCGCGCAAGGCCGCGCCGGAGCGCCCCGCGCCCGCGAAGGCGGAGCCCGCGAAGACCGAACCGAAGGAGGCGACGGCCTCCGACACGATCGCCGCCGAGGACTTCGCGCGCATCGACCTCAGGGTCGCGCGGGTCGTCGCCGCCGACTACGTGGAAGGCGCGGACAAGCTCCTCAGGCTCTCGCTCGACCTGAACGAAGGCCGCACGCGGACCGTATTCGCGGGGATCCGTCACGCCTACGCGCCCGCGGACCTCGTGGGCCGCCTCGTGGTCTGCGTGGCCAACCTGAAGCCCCGCAAGATGCGCTTCGGCGTCTCCGAGGGCATGGTGCTGGCCGCATCCGATGCGCAGGGCCTCGTGGTCCTCGAGCCCGGAGAGGGCGCGCGGCCCGGCATGACCATCCGCTAGCGCGGGCGCGGCGAACAGGGGCGCGCCCCGCCGCGTCGTCGCGGCCGCCGGGCGCAGCGGCCCCCGCCTGGGGTCGGCCCCCGAAACCCGGGGCCCGCCGGCATCTTGCCTTCGGGGGCGCGCTTGACAGGGCGCGGGCCCGGTTGCGATCATCCCGGGCGTGAGAGCCCATTCCCTCAGACGGTTCGTGAGTCCCCTGATCCTGGTCCTATGGCTCGGGACGCTGTGGGCCTGCATGGGGCCGCAGGGCGCTCACCCGTCGCACGACGGCAAGGCCTGTGCCTCGGTCCACAATGCCCTAGGCCCGCAGAGCGCAAGCAAGATCGCCGGTACGCCGGCAATCCTGCCCATGGTGATCGCGGTATTCGTCGCCATGGCCTTGGTCCTCGTCGGCTTTTCGAGGCCGGCCACGGAGGGGGTCCCGCGCCTGCAGCGACGGCGCCACCGGCCAGCGCAGCCCAACGCCCCACCCGTCCTCGCCTTCATCTCGTAGATTCCCGGCGCCCCGGCGCCGCATTCCGAATCCCATGAGAAGGCCTTATGCGCATTCCCCTTGCTTTGGCGCGCGTGGCAGCGCTCGCCCTGATTTCGATACCGGGCCTGGCTCCGATCCCGGCGGAGGCCCTGAGTCTCGCGGCAGTCGAGACCCTCGCCATGCAACACAACCCCTCCCTGGCGGCCGCCCGTCAGGATGTTGCGATCGCCCGCGGGCTGGCCCGACAGGATCGTCTCTGGCCTGATCCGCGATTGAACGTCTCCGGAGGCACCGGCAACGCGCTGGGCAGTCCCGGGGAATTCAGCACGCGCGTCCTGCTGACACAAGACGTCCCCTTGACTTCGCGCATCGCGCGTCACGCGGACGTCGGCCGATCCGGCGTGCGCGAGGCCTACGCCCGCTTCCAGGCTCGCGCCTGGCGGGTGCGCGGCCTTGTGGCGCACGCCTACGCGCGCTGGCGGAACGCGACCCGCGCGGTGACCGAGGTCACGCGCCTCGTCACCGCCGAACACGTGTTGATGGGCCTTGTCGCGGCGCGGGTGCGCGCCGCCCAGATTTCGCCCGTGGGGGCAAGCGGGGTACGACTCCTCGGCGCCCAGGCGCGGTTATTGCGCCAAGCCTGGCGCACCCGACGTCACGAGGCGAAGGCGGATCTCATAGCCCTCATTGGCCATCGCCCGCGAAGGCCCTGGTCGGCTGCCGAACCTTCGCGCTGGCGTGTCCCGGCACCCGCCGAAGCGCTCGCCGAAGCGCTCGCCCGTCGCCCCGACCTGCGGCTGGCCGAGGCCGACCGCCGCTACCGCCAATCCGTGCACCGATACCAGCGCGCCCGGCGGCTGGGGTGGATGACGATAGGCGCGGGCGTCGCGCTCGACCGCCAGGTCCTGCGCGGCGTCCCGGCGCAACCCATCGACCGATCCATCGAATTGAGCGCCTCGCTGCCGCTGCCCTTCTGGAATCGCAACCAGGGCAATCGATCCGCGGCCGCGGCCGAGGTCGTTCGGGCGCGCACGCGCCTGCACGCGTTGCGCTGGCGCATCCGCCACACCGTCGCCCGCGACCTCTTCGCACTTCGACGTCTGCAGACGCGCGAGCGGCGCCTTGCCGATCTGCGCGGGCGGGCGCGGCACGCGGCGGCGCTGGCGCTGCAAGGCCTGAGGTTGGGTCAAGTGCACACGGCAAGCGCGCTTGCGGTATTCGCAGACCAGCTCACCCTGACCGCGGCATGGCTCAAGACGAGCGCCGCGACCGCGGACGCCCGCACGGCGCTGCGCGTCGCCCTGGGCGGACCCTAAGGAGACCCCATGATAAAGATTCCCGTCGGCGCGGCCGCCATCCTGGCGCTCGCTCTCAGCACCGTTCCGGCGCTCGCCCGCCGTTCTCCCGTAGTCCGGCTTACGCCCGCGAACATGCGCGCGCTCGCTCTCAGGCTCGCCCCGACGCGCGTGCGCACGCTCCACGCGCATGAAACCTTCTACGGCGCGTTTACCCTGCCTCCGGGCGCGGAGGCCGTGGTGACGCCGCGGATCCGGGGCCGCGTGACGGCCCTCTACGCGACCATAGGCGGCTATGTGCACCGGGGCGCGCCGCTTGCGCGCGTGCAGTCCCTGCTCGCGGGAAATCCGCCGGCAAGCGTTCTGGTCCATGCCCCCATGAGCGGGGTCGTGGACGCGAGGCCCGCGATCCTGGGCGAGGCCGTGGTCCCGGGTACGCCCCTCTACCACATGATCAAGCCCCGCCGGCTCTGGCTCAAGGCCTACGTCTACCAGAAGGACATCGCATCCATCCGTCTGGGACAGAAGGCGAGCATCCGCGCGCTCGGGATCGCCGCGCGCCTGCAGGGGCGCGTCGTCATGATGGCCCCGCGCATCGATCCGCGGCGCGGCGCGCAGACGATATGGCTGTCGCTCGCCTCTACGCCCGCGGCGCTGAAACCCGCGCTCTTTGCCCGCGCGCGCATAACGGTCGCGACCGCCCGGACCGTCGCCGTGCCGAGGGCGGCCATCGTGGATGTGAACGGCCGTCGCGCGGTGTTCGTCGCGGCGGGCCCCGGTCGCTTTCGCTACACGCCCGTAGGGACGGGCCTATGCGAACACGGCTATTGCGGGGTCACGGGACTCAAAGCCGGCGCGCGCGTCGTCACGCAGGGCAACGCCGAACTCTATACGCTGTGGTCGACCGGCGGCAAACTGAAGGCGGACAGCTGATGTTCGACCTTCTGATCCGCCTGTCCCTGCGCAGCCGCGCCCTCGTCCTCGGCGCGTTCGCCATCCTCGCCGGGGCGGCCCTGCTCGCCTGGCGCAGCATGCCCATAAACGTCTTTCCGGCCTTCGCCACGCCGCGCGTGGTCATAGGCACCACCCTGCCCGGCATGGCGCCGCGCGACATGGAGGCGCTCATCACCTATCCGATCGAGACCGCCGTGAGCGGCACGATGGGGATACGCGTGGTCCGCTCGAAGACCACGCTTGGAGTATCGCTCGTGACGGTGGTCTTTCATGCCGGGACCAACATCTACCATGATCGCCAGTTGATCGCCGAACGGCTCCAGGATCTGCAGTCGCGACTGCCGGCGGGCGTCCATGGGCCGGAGATCTTTCCGCTCACATCGGCCATCGGATGGCTCGTCAAATATTCGCTCACAAGCCCGGTCCTTCCCGCCCAGGAGCTGCGCACCCTGGCCGACTGGGTGATCCGCCCCCGGCTCCTTGCGGTCGGCGGGGTGGCCGACGTCGCCGACATCGGCGGCGCCGTCACGCAATACCAGATCGCGCTCGACCCGACCGCCATGCAGGCCTACCGGGTCAGCGTGGGCGACGTGGCGCGCGCCGTGCGGGGCGTGAGCCGGGATCTGCCGGGCGGGCTCGTGGAGACACCCGGACAGTCGTTGATCGTATCAGCGGCCGGTCGGCTCCACGAAGGCGACGCGCTGCCCCGCCTGCGACATACCCTGGTCGCGACGCGCGACGGCCTCCCCATAACCCTGGCCCAGGTCGCCCGGGTGCGTCGCTGGCACGCCCTGCGCCTGGGCGCCGCGGCCCTGGGCCAGGCGCCCGCGGTGGTGGGGACCGTGTACAAGGCTTACGGGGCCGGCACCATCACGACCACTCGGCACGTGCTGGACACCCTGCGCGCGGCGCGCCGCGCGCTCCCGGCGGGCGTCACGCTGAACACTCATATCTTCCGGCAGTCGACCTTCATCAAGGCCGCGATCCACAACCTCTGGACCGCGCTGTGGCAGGGCGCGCTCATCGTCATCCTGGTACTGCTCGTGTTCCTGGCGAACTGGCGGGCCTCGCTTGCGACCTTCGTCGCGCTACCGGCCTCGTTCGCGCTCGGGGCCCTGATCCTCTACGTCTTCCATGCGGGCGTGAACGCCATGACGCTCGGGGGGCTCGCCGTCGCCATAGGCGAAGTGGTCGACAACGGGATCATTACCGTGGAGAACGTCGTCCATCGTCTGCGCCTGGCCCGCGAGAAGCCGGGTGGCGAGGGGGCCGACGGTGTCATCCTCCATGCCCTACGCGAAGTGTTGAACTCCATCGTTTATGCCACGGCCATTGTCATCCTGGTGTTTCTGCCGGTCTTCTTCATGCACGGCATACCGGGACGGATCTTTTCGCCCCTCGGCATATCGTATCTGGCCACCATGTTGGCCTCGCTCATCGTGTCGGTGACTTTGGTGCCGGCCCTCTGTTCATTGCTCTTCAGCCGGTACGGCCAGGGAGAGCCCCGTGCCGCGCGCGAAACGGGCCTGGTCCGCCTCCTCAAGCGTCGTTACCTGCGCCTCCTGGAACGCGTTCTGCCATGGACGCGAACCATCGCCGTGCTTGCGCTGGTCGCGGTCCTGGCGGCCGGAGCGGGCCTCGCGCGCCTTGGGCGCTCGTTCCTGCCACCTTTCCATGAGGGCAATTACATACTCATCATGACCACCCTTCCCGGGACCCCGTGGCGGGAATCGATGCGCCTTGGCGCCGTCGTCCGGCACGACCTCGCGGCCTTCCCGCAGATCGTGTCGGTCGACCAGCGTGCCGGTGCCGGGACGCTCACGCCGGGGGCGAACACCCCGAACAATTCCGAATTCGATCTGCGCATCGACTTTCGCCGCGGTTTGCAATCGCCGCACGCCCTGCTGGGCGAGATCCGCCATAGGCTTGCGACGATCCCCGGGGCCGCCTTCAATCTGGGCGAATTCATCGCCCACCGCATCGACGACGTGGAGTCGGGCGTGCCGGCGGACGTGGCCGTCAAGATCTACGGGCCGCACCTGCGTCGCCTCTACAGCATCGGCAAGGCCGCAAGCCGGGCGATCGCGCCCGTTCCGGGGGTCGTCGATCTGCATCTGGAGCAGCAGATCCGCGTGCCCCAGATCGTAATCACGCCTCGGCGTGGACGCGACGCGCATTACGGCGTGTCCGCGGGGCGGTTGCTGCAGGACGTCAATCTCTACCTGAACGATACGCCGATCGGCCACGTCCTCCACGGCCCGCGGCGATTTGCGATCACCCTGCGGGTCGCCCACGACGCGAGACGCTCCGCGCGCGTGCTGCGCCGGCTGCCCGTGCGCGCCGCGGCCCTCGGCCCGCATGCCGTCGTGCCGCTCGCGGAACTGGCGTCGATCCGGGTGCGCCCCGTGCCCTTCGAGATCCGCCGGGCGCACGGGCATCGGGTCTTGCTGCTTACCTTCGACGTGGCCGGGAGGGCCCTGTCTTCGGTGGTCCGCGAGGTCAAAGCGAGCGTGGCCAAAGTCCCCCTGCCACGCGCCTACTTCGTACGCTACGGCGGCACCTTCCGCAGTCAGGAGCGCGCGAATACGACCCTCTGGCGCCTCGGGCTGCTCGCGATCATCGTCTCCGCGCTGCTCCTCCAGAAGGCCTTCGGCTCGCTGCGCGATGCCTTGCTCGTGCTCGTGAATCTGCCGCTGGCCATGGTCGGGGGGGTCGCGGCGCTGTTTCTGACCGGATCCACCTTGAGCACCGCCGCCGTCATCGGGTTCATCGCGCTCTTTGGGATCACCGCGCGCAACGGGATCATCCTCATAAGCCACTACAAGGCTCTCGAGGCCGATGGCCGGTCGGTCGACGCAGTGGTGAGGGACGGTACGCTCGACCGCCTCATACCCATCCTCATGACCTCGATCACGCCGGCTTTGGCCTTGTTGCCGCTTCTCTGGGGATCACCGGTCGGCAAGGAGCTCGAGCGCCCGCTGGCCTTTGTCGTGCTGGGCGGCCTCCTGACCTCGACGGCCCTCAACCTGGTCGTCATTCCGAGCGCCTACCGCGCCCTGCGCCTGCGCGACCAGGCCCGCATGCGGGGCGCCCTGCCTTGACGCGCCCAGGCGCCGGGACGCAAGCGGCAACGGCCCGGGTCGGCGACGCCGGGGCCGGGGCCGCGCCCGACGAATCGCACCGTGAGGCGAAAGCCCGTGGAGGTTCCATGTCCATCCTGCTCCTGAGCGGCGGAATCGAAAGCGCGACCCTCCTCCACGAGCGATGCGGGTCGGGTGACCTGCATGCCTTGTTCATCGACTACGGCCAGCGCGCCGCGCGCCCGGAGCGGGCGGCCGCGACCGCCCTCTGCGCACGCACCGGCACGCCGCTCACGGCGCTTGCCCTGAAGGGCCTGGGGGCCCTGGCGCCCCCCGGGGCATGGAAGCCCCATGTCCCCCTGGCCGCCCGCAACCTCCTTGCCGTGAGCCTCGCCGCCAACCAGGCGCTGGCCCTGAGGGCGCGCGGCGTGCTGCTCGGCCTCCAGCGCGACGACCGGGAACACCGCGAGGGCGCGCCCCCCTTCGTCACGGCGCTTGCAGACGCCCTGGCCGCGCTCGGGCTCGAGCTCGAGACCCCTTACCGCGCCCTGAGCAAGGCGGAGGTGGTCGCGCGCGGCCGCACCCTCGGGGTCGATTACACAGCGACCTACAGCTGCCTGCTCGGACGGTGCGTGCCGTGCGGACGCTGCCCGCAGTGCCGCGCCCGCGCGCTCGCCCTCGACCCGTGAACGACCCGTCGGTCGCGGCGGCTTGCGCCCCACTTCCCCGCCCGGCAGACTCACGCCATGACCCCCAAGGCCCGTTCCGTCCCGCTCGCGGCCGTCATGGCCCTCCTGCCCCAGACCCAGTGCCGGCTCTGCGGCTTCGATGGCTGTCGCCCCTACGCCGACGCGATCCTGTCGGGGGGCGCGGACATCAACCGCTGCCCGCCCGGCGGGGACACGACCCGGCTTGCGCTGGCCGCGCTCCTCGGCCGTCCCGCGCCCGCCTGGGAGGGCCGATTGCGCCCCGCCCCGCGGGTCCTGGTCGCCATAGACCCCGGGGCCTGCATAGGCTGCACCCGCTGCCTCCCGGCCTGCCCGGTGGACGCCATCGTGGGGGCGCCGGGCCGGCTGCACGCGGTCGTGGCAAAGGAGTGCACGGGCTGCCTGCTCTGCCTCGCCCCCTGCCCGGTGGACTGCTTCACGACCCGGATCAACGAAGATCCGCCCCGCGGGCCGTGGCGGGACCGTTCGCAGGAGGAGGCCCGGCGGGCGCGCCTGCGCGCCTACCGCAAGGCCCGGCGGGCGCGGGATCCGCAAAAGCGGCCGTCGGCGCACGCCGACCGCGAACGCAAGCGCCGCGAGATCCGCGAGGCCCTCGAGCAGGCGCGCCGGGAACGCGGTTGGCAAGGGGGCGCGCGCGACCTAGAATAGCGCGCGGCGAATAGCGTCGACCGTATTACGAGGAGTCCCCATGTCTGGACATTACCCCTTCGGCGGCAAGGCGAACCGGATCAGTGCCTTTGCCTTCTTCGAGAAGAATCAATTGAGCCTGGACCTCCAGGAGCGCTACTATCGGTGGTGGTACGACTTCGCCAAGTCCGCAGTCGAGCGGGATTCGGACCTCAAGGTGACGCGCGCGGTCGATTTCCAGCACTACCCCTTCGGCCAGCATGCCGAATCCAATTTCCATCTCCATGGCTACAAGTGGTCCACGGCACTGGCCGATCTCGGCGCCTTCATCGCCAACGTGATCTTCCCCAAGCTCACCGAGGAGCAGTCCCATAAACTCGAGCACGACTACGAGACGATGATGAAGGCGCTGCTCGCCGAGCGCGAGAAGGCCCCCCGCGAGGCGCCGCCCGACGTTGGCCGCTACCGGCACGTCTAAGACGCCGCGCATACGGATGACGCTCGAAGACCGCGAGACGGTCTTCGAGCGTCTTCGCGAGAGCAACCCGCGGCCCACCACCGAGCTTTGCTACGGAAGCCCCTTTCAGCTCCTCATCGCCGTGCTGCTCTCCGCGCAGTCGACGGACCGGGCCGTCAATAAGGCGACGGGGCCGCTTTTCAAGGCCGCCCCGGACGCGCGCGCCATGCTGCGCCTGCGCCAAGAGGAGCTGGAGGCCTTCATCTCCGGCATCGGCCTCTACCACACCAAGGCGCGCCATATCCGCAAGACCTGCGAGATCCTGGTGCGCGACCATGGAGGCCAGGTCCCCGGCGAACGCGAAGCCCTCGAAGCCCTTCCCGGGGTGGGCCGCAAGACGGCGAACGTCGTTTTGAATACCGCCTTCGGCGAACCCGTGATCGCCGTGGACACCCACATCTTCCGGGTGGCCAATCGTCTGGGCCTCGCCCCGGGCCCCACCGTACGGGCGGTCGAGGATCGCCTCTCCCGGGTCGTGCCGGAACGCTTTCGGGCCGACGCCCATCATTGGCTCATCCTCCACGGGCGCTACGTCTGCAAGGCGCGCCGGCCCGCGTGCGAGCGCTGCGTTCTCTTTGATTTGTGCACTTATCGGGATAAAGTACCGCCATGGACAGCAACAGGGTCGCCACAGGCCTCGGGCGCGGCCCGCGGGCCCAGCCGGAACTTGCCGCGACGGCGGTCTCCCGGGCGCTCGCGCGAGCCCGCCTAGGGAGCGCGCGCTCCGTCATTCTGTTTCTGACCCACCACTTCGCGGACAATCCGACGCCCGCGCTGCGCGCGGCGGCGCGCGCCGCCGGCTGCACGCAGATCGCGGGCTGCACGGCCGCGGGACTGCTGACCGACGAGGAATGGATCATCGACGCCCCGGCGGCCGCCGCCATGGTGTTCGGGGGTCCGGCCTTTCTCGATCATCCCCGGAAGAACGATGAGGATGTCCTCCTGAGTCTCGTGGCTCCGAGCGACCTCGCGGCCGATTGGCTCGACGTCGGGTCGCGGCGCGTAGGCGCCGTGGCCGGGGACGTCCTCGGTCGCGGCCCGTTTCGCGTCTGGACCGGCGGGCAGGTCCGTCGCGAGGGCCGCGGGGAGGTCGCCCTGCGCGGCCTCGTCGGGAGCCTGGGGGCTTCGCAAGGGGTGCGGGCGCTCACCTCGCCGATCGAGGTGGCGGAAGTACACGACTATGACGTCCTGAAGCTCGGCCACTACCCGGCGCTGAACGTCCTCGTCCAGGCGCTGCCGATCGGGGTGCGCGAGATGGAGCGGATCCCTTTGCATCTCATCATGGGCGGCGTGACCTTCGGCGACCCCACCACGGCCATAAAGGAGGGGCGCTACCGGCTGAACCACATCGTGGCCGCCAACATGAGCGATCAATCCATCACCTTTGCGCAACGCCTGACGCGGGGCGAGCGCCTGTTTTGGGCAATGCGCGACACCCTGGCGGCCGAGAGGGACATGCGCGCCGCCATAGATCGGACCGCGCTCGGACTGAAGGCCCCTCCGGAATTCGGCCTGCTGTTCCCCTGCACCGGTCGCGGCCCGCACTTCTACGGCGAGACGGATCGCGACCTCGATCTCCTGATGCATCGATTCCCCGGCCTTCCGGTCATCGGGATCTACGGGAACGGCGAGATCGGCCCGCTCGACGAGACGAACCATCTCTACCAGTATTCGGCCGTGCTCGGGCTGTTCCGGGCCGACGCATCGAAGTCCGCCTGATGTGGTCGACGGATCGCGACAAGATGCGCGCCGTATTCTACGACGCATGGCGGCACTTCCGGGAACAGGCGCCCCTTACGGGTGTCGAGGCGCTGATCGTCGAGGCCTTGGTCGCCCACCCCGAATATCAGCCGCTGTTCGACGAAGGCCGCCCCTCCGAGACCGTCGACTCGAAGGCGGCCCCCGGGGCCAATCCCTTCCTCCATCTGGGCCTGCACATCGCCATCGCTGAGCAGATCGCGACCGATCGCCCCCCGGGGGTCGCCCACGAGTGGCGGCGCCTCCAGGGACTTTGGCAAGATGCGCATCGCGCGCGCCATGCGATGATGGAGTGCCTGGAGGAGACCCTCTGGGAGGCGCAGGGCAAAGGGGTGACGCCCGACGACTCGGCCTACATCGAGCGCCTGCGCGCGCTGGGCCGGGGGCGGTCGCAAAAATAGCGCCACGACCCGGGCGCGACCCCTTGCAAACCGGCCATATCGCGTGTAGATAAAGGACATGGGAGGGCCCGTCAAGGGTCGCGCCCGGGCGCGCGGAGGACATCGGTGCGCGAGGCGGGCAAGAAAGAGAGGACGTGGAAAGAGTCGTGAGTCACTTGAACGTCAACCGAAAGTCGAAGCACAATCACCGTACACGGTACGCGGGGCTTTTAGCCCCGTTTTTTATGGACACCACTTGGCCGCGAGAGGCCGACCTGAGGACAAAGACGTGACACTCGAGATCGAAAAGTCGGATAACGAACCCCCCGAACCCAGCTTCCTCCCCCGCTTGGCGCAGGCCCGGGAGGAAGCATGTTGAACGCCGTCAACGCGGTCATGGACGCCCACTTTCTTACGCCGGCAAAAGGGCGCTCCCAGGCCCTTGATTCCGACAACCGCCGGCGCCTCGAGCCGCAGGGGCGCTACCTCGTCTCAGGCAAATATCGCCTTTTCCCGTTCGACAAGAGCGCCAAGCCCTATTTCGACGACGCCGTCGCACGGCTGGGCGTGGCGCTGTCGGATTACAGCTTCGCGAACAACGTCATCTGGCTCTACCAGGCGAGCGGCTTCTACCAGATCATAGAAGGCTGCTTCTGTCTCTTCGGCCTGTCCGGCAATGGCCTCACCATGCTCCTGCCGCCGCTTGGCGAGCCGCACAGGCAGAAGCGCGCGCTGAGGACCTGCATCCGCATCATGGATCAGTACAACCCCTCGCCCTATCAGGCGCGCCTGGACTTCGTGTACAAGGACTTTCTGCAGGTCCTGGATCACGCCGAGGATGGCACGCCCTTGATCGAGGGCGAACCCTGGCATGTCGAGGTCACGAACCCCGACTACATCTACCGCACCTCCGACCTGATCGAGCTGCGCGGCAACGCCTTCAAGACCAAGCGCAACGAAATTAACCAGTTCCGGCGCGCCTACCCGAACCATACGCTGGTGCCGTTCTCGACCGAGCATCGGGACGCGGCGCGCAGCCTCGTCAACACCTGGACGGAAAACCGTATCCGCGCGCTCCCCGAGGGTTCGCTCGAGGACTTCCTCTACAATCTCGAGCTCGAGCGCAAGGCGATCAACCGCACCATCGCCTTGTACGAGGAGCTGGGCCTCGAGGGCCTGTGTCTGTTCATAGACGGCGTCCTCGAGGGCTTCACCTTCGGGGAACGCCTGAGCCCCGATGTGGCCAACGTCCTTATCGAGAAGACCAACTTCCATATCCAGGGCGCGGCTCAGTACCTTTTCCGGGAGTTCACCAAGGTCTTCGCGCAGTCCACCTACATCAACGTGGGCGACGACCTCGGCTTCGAGAACCTCCGGCGCGTCAAGATGAGCTACCGCCCGGCCATGTTCGGGGAGAAGGTGATCCTCCACCGGCGGGTTCCGGCGGAAACCCGTTGAGGCAGGCGCGCCCGGCCGACCTCGAGGACCTCATGGCCCTCGAGGGCCGGTGCTTCTCGGCCGCCGACGGACTCTTTAATCGCCGCCAGCTTCGCTACCAGCTCGCAAGCCCCCGCTGCGCCTGGTTCGTGGCGGGACATTTCGAGGGCGCGGCCTGCCTGCTGCTGGCCTCCAATGGCCGTAAGCGGTGGGGCCGCCTCTATTCGCTCGCGGTCGACCCCGCGCACCGCAACAAGGGCGTGGCCCGGCGCCTGCTCGCGGCCTCCTTCGCGTGGTTCCGGGAACAGGGGGTGCAGGTCATGCGCGCCGAGGTCAAGATGTCGAATCTGGCGGCCCGGCGCCTCTATGCGAGCCTCGGCTTCGAGGAGTGCGGGGAGCTTCCGGACTACTACGGCGCGGGGGTGGCGGGACTCAAGCTCTACCGGCGGATCTAGCCGCGTACAGGGGCACCCGCAGGAAGAAATGCGAGCCCCCGGCCTCGCGCGCCTCGTAACCGACCGTGCCGCCATGCTTCTCGGCGATGGCGCGCGCCACCCACAGACTGCGCGGCACCGCAAGCTCGCAGACCTGCATGTCGGGGCGCGGGTCGAACAGGCGGGCGCGGGCGTTGGGCGGCAAGGCCGCGCCGCAATCGCGGACCGAAACGACGCCGACCCCCATTTCCGTCGTGATGGCAATCTCCACGGTCGTATGCGCCGGGGCGAGATGGATGGCGTTTATCAGGAGATGGCTCAGGGCGCGCAGGAGCAGACCCCGATCCCCCTGGATCAGCGCCGCGCTCGAACAGGGATCGAGGGCGAGGCGCACGTTCCGCGCCTGCGCGTAATCGGCATCGGCCGAAACGGCATCCTCGGCCAGGCGCACCAGCGCAAGCGGCGCCGGCGCCCATTTCATCGTGGCGGCATGATTGTTGTCGACATCGAGGAGTTCCGCGACCGTGCGCGCCAGGCGTTCCATGTTGCTGCGCGCGATCCGCAGGAGACGGATATCGTCGCCCGCGAGCTTGCTGGTCGCCGTTTCGGTCAGAAGCCCGAGCGACCCCAGCGCCGAGGTCAGGGGCGTCCTGATCTCGTGGCCCAAAGTGGCCACCAGCTCACCCTTCAGCCGTTCGCTGCGGCGGCGGTCTGTGACGTCGCGGGTCACCGCCACGAAACTGCGTTGCGGGCCCACTGTCATGGCGCTCAAGCCGAGCTCCATGGGGAACACGGTGCCGTCGCGGCGCAGGCCATTGACCTCCAGTCCGTGCCCGGCGAACCTGACGCCCGCCCGCTCGATCTGGCTTTCGAGAAAACGGGTGTACTCGGCGCGCTCGGCCGCGGGCACGAGCTGCGAGAAGTGGGATCCCAGGATCTCCTCCTCGGTGTAGCCGAAGATCCGCAAGGCCTCGCGGTTCAACGACCGCAGGCAGCCGCCGTGATCGACCGTGACGATGCCCTCCTCGACATGCTCGAGCACCGCGCGGATATAGGCCTCCCGCTCCTTCAGTTCATCGGCGGTGCGGCTATGGAGGGCCACCTCGCGCCGCAGGTCCTCGTTCAATCGATGGATGGCGGTCTTCTCCGCCTCCAGATGCGCGATGAGGTCCCGGTTCTCGAAGCGCAGCCGCAGCGTGGCCGCGACCGCGCGTTCGACGCGCCGGGCCGTAAGGAGCATCACCCCCATGAACACGACCGCGACGAGACCCATGGCGTCATGGAAGCGGCCGCCCGAAAGAAAGAGGCGCAGGGCCAGGGGGCTCAATACGGGAATGACGAACAGGAGGGCGACGCGGAATATCGCCGAGAAGCTCACGACGGCACCCGCCGTCATGGCCGTCAGCATGAAAAACAGGAACACCTGCGGCAACAGGGCCTGCGGAAAGAGCCACACGGCCGCCGCGCCCCACGTCAGGCCCGCCGCGCCCGTGGCGATGGCGTAGTAACGGCCCCATGCGCCCGTGTCGAGGGCGTTCGGGGCCCTGCGGTAGGACCTGACCAGCCGGTAGCGCGCGAGCGTCACCACCAGCATGACCAGGAGCCAGGCCGCGATCCGCCGCTCTGGCACGGCGCGCCATTCCATGAACGCAAGAACGGCGGCGTTGATCGCGGTCACCAGGAGTCCGGGCGGCAGGTTGGCGTACAAGAGGCGCACCTGCTCCCTTCGGAGCTCGGCCGCCTCCGGGGGCGGCACCGGCGCCCCCGCTCCCTGCCCCTCCGCGCTCGTCTCTTCGAACGCCACGTCTACCCCCCTTGCGTCTTCTCCTTATGGATAGCTGCAAGGGTTATGCCATAGACCGGGGGTACGCTCCTTATCGGCGCAGCCGCGCCGCCGTCCGCAACCGCAGGGCGGTCAGGCGGATGAAGCCCGTGGCGTCGCTCTGGTTGTAGCGCCCGCCGTCGTCCTCGAAGGTGGCGATGGCCGGATCGAACAGCGAATCCGTGGACGATTCCCGCCCGACCACGGTCGCCTGCCCCTTGAAGAGCTTGACCCGCACCCGCCCGTTCACGGTTTCCTGTGACTTATCAATAAGTTCCTGAAGAAGCTTGCGTTCAGGACTCCACCAGTAACCGTTGTAGATCAAAGCCGCGTAGCGCGGCATCAGGTCATCTTTCAGGTGGGCGACCTCGCGGTCCAGGGTCAGCGACTCCATGGCGCGATGGGCGCGCAGCAGAATGGTGCCGCCCGGCGTCTCATAGCAGCCGCGCGACTTGATGCCCACGTAGCGGTTCTCGACCAGGTCCAGGCGTCCGATGCCATGACGCCCGCCCGCCTCGTTCAGCGTGGCCAGGACCTGGGCCGGCGACAGGGGGATGCCGTCGATCGCCGTCACATCCCCGCGCGTATAGGTCAACTCGATCCACTGCGGCTCATCCGGGGCGTCCTCCGCAGCCCGGGTCCAGCGCCACATCGACGCCTCCGGTTCCTGCCAGGGATCCTCGAGGAGGCCGCCTTCGTAGGAGATATGGAGCAGATTGGCGTCCATCGAATACGGTGAGGCGCCCTTGCGCTTGTGCTCGACGGCAATGCCGTGGCTCGCCGCATAGGCGAGCAGCCGCTCGCGCGAGTTCAGGTCCCATTCCCGCCACGGGGCGATCACGCGGATATCCGGGTTCAGGGCGAAATAACCGAGCTCGAAGCGCACCTGGTCATTCCCCTTGCCGGTGGCGCCATGCGAGACGGCATCGGCGCCGGTCTCGCGCGCGATCTCGATCTGGCGCTTGGCGATCAAGGGCCGCGCGATGGACGTCCCGAGCAGGTACTCCCCCTCGTAGAGGGCGTTGGCGCGAAACATCGGGAACACGAAATCGCGCGCGAACTCCTCCTTCAGGTCGTCGATATAGATCTCGCGCACCCCGGCCTTGCGGGCCTTCTCGCGCGCGGGCTCGAGTTCCTCGCCCTGGCCGATGTCGGCCGTGAAGGTCACGACCTCGCAGTCGTAGCGCTCGGTGAGCCACTTCAAGATCACCGAGGTGTCGAGCCCCCCGGAGTAGGCCAGCACCACCTTCTTTACGTCACTCATACGCAACCCCCCTCAACTCGTGGCGCGCGCCATTCGCCTCAGGCGCGCGAGCAACCGCCGGGCAAGATCCCCGAAGAGTTCCGTCTGCGTCGGATGCGGATGGATGGCCGAACCCACCTGTTCGAGGGTGAGCTCCGCGCTTACCATGAGCACCGCCGACCCGATCAGGGTATCGGCATGGTCGGCCAGGAAATGCACGCCGACGATGCGCTTCGTGGCGCGGTCCGCGACCATCTTCACGAAGCCCTCGGTCTCGCCCGTGATCATCGCCTTGGCGTCGATCGAAAAAGGCACCTTGATCTCGACCGGGTCATGGCCCCTGGCGCGCGCCTGTTCCGCGGACAGGCCGACGAAGGCCGCCTGCGGGCGCGTGAAAATGACGCCGCAGTCCTTGCGCTCATCGTACACCGCCTCGTGGCCGAGCAGGGTGTGGGCGGCCACCCGCCCCTGATGACCCGCCGTATGGGCGAGCATGTAGCCGCCCACCACGTCGCCCACCGCGAAAATATGCGGGACGTTCGTCTGGCAGCGCTCATTGACGGTGATGACGCCGCGATCGGTGGCAACACCCGCGCGCGCAAGCGCCAGGGGCTCCGTGACCGGGCGCTTGCCGGTCGCAAGCAGAACGAAATCGGCCTGCGCCGAACGCACGTCGCCGCCCACCCCGTAGCGGACCGTGACCGCTCCCGGCGCGCCTTCGATGCCCTGCACCTGCGCCGACGTGACGACCGACAGGCGCGGCTCTTTGGCGAGCAGGGCGGCAAGCTGCGTCGCGACCTCGGTCTCCACCTCGGGGAGCACCCGGTCGCGCGCCTCGAGCACCGTGACCTCGCATCCGAAGTCCGCGAATATCTGCGCCATCTCGAGCCCGATGGCGCCGGCGCCTACGATCACGAGCCGCTTTGGCGGCGCCTCGAGGTTCCAGACCGTATCGGAGGTCAAGACCGCCTTGCCACCGGCCCCCGGAATGGGCGGCACGAAAGGCGGGGCGCCCGTGGCGACGACCGCGGCGGCGAAGGTGATGCGCTTGCCGGGAGCGCCCGCCTTCGACGCCCGCCGCTCGTAAGGATCCGCGCCGTCCACCGGCGCGACCACTACGCTATGGTCGGAGTCGAAATAAGCAAAACCCTCGCGCACGTCGATGCGCACGCCCTTGTCGGTCTTCAGGGCCATCTCGCCACGGGTCGTGAGCACGCGCCTGCGCATGGCATCGAGGCGCGGCCAGTCGAGCGCGGGCTTTGCGGTATTGGCCACCCCGAGATCCAGGTCGTGATGGCGATCGCGGATGCGGTCGGCCGCCGCGCGCCAGGCCTTCGACGGGATACAGCCGCGCCAGAGGCACTCGCCGCCGGGAAACGGGGCGTCGTTCACCATGATCACGCGCCGCCCGTGATCGGCCAGTTCGCGCGCGCAGTCCTCGCCGCCCGGGCCCCCGCCTATGACGAGCACGTCGCAGTCATAGCCGCTGGTGTCCGACGGCAAGGCGCCCGGGGCCGGCCGCCCGGCGCGGGCGGTGGCGGCCTCCGGGCCGCGTGACGCCGCCGCCGACGACGACCCGAACAGCCAGGCCGTGTCCTCGACCAGCGCCTTGAAGGTATTCAGGAACTTGGCGGCCTCCGCGCCGTTCACGATCCTATGATCGGCGGTCATGGTCACCGGCATGCCGTGCGGCTGGGTGCTTGCGATGGCGAAGATCGCGGAGGTTCCGGGTACCGGGATGGCATCGAATTGCGCCACGCCCAGCATGCCCATGTTGGAGATCGTGAATGTCGGGTTCGAGTACTCCTCGGGCTTCAGGCGCTTCAGGCGGGCGCGCGCCACGAGGTCCTTCCACTGGGCGTTCAGTTCGTCCACCGGACGGCGCAGGACGTTGCGCAGCACCGGCACGACGAGCCCCATCCCCTCGGTCTCGACCGCGAGGCCCACGTCGATCTGCGTGCGTTCGACGATGCGATCCTCGTGCTGATAGACCGCGTTCACGCGCGGGTGACGCTCGATCGCCCGGGCGGCGGCGGCGGCCAGCAGCACGGTAAGCGACACCTTGAGGTCCTTCGCGGCGCGGGCGAGCCGCGCGGGATCGACATACACCGTCACGCGGAACAGGGGCATGGACAGCGAGTACTCCATGTTCTGGCTGACCGCCTTTTCCATGCTGTCCATGGGGCGTCCGGCCCCCGGCACCTGAAAGATCCGTTTGGCCTGGACGCGCGGCCCGCCGCCCGCACCGGCCACGTCCGCGCCCATGATGCGTCCCCCGGGGCCGGTCCCGACCAGGCTATTCATGTCGATGCCGTGGGCGCCCGCGAGCTGTCGTGCGTAGGGGGTTGCGACCCCCTTGTGCGGGCGCGGCGCGGGCGTCGCGCCGTGCGGCATGGCCGGGGCCCGGGTCTTCGGCTGCGCGCTTCCCGACGGCACCGGCGCAAGCGCCGCGGCCGAAGGCTTGGCGGCCGCCGCCGGCGCGCTGGCCGACAGGGCGCCGTGCGTCACCTCTTTCGCGTCGGCGACCAGGAAGGCGATGGGCTGCCCCACCGGAACGACCTGCCCGACGTCGGCCTGCGGTCCGGACAGATAGCCCTCGCGGAACACCTCCACGTCCATGATGGCCTTGTCGGTCTCCACGGTCGCGACGATGGTGCCCCGCTTGATGAAATCGCCGACCGCCTTTTCCCAGGACACGAGGGTCCCCTCGGTCATGGTATCCGACAGCTGCGGCATCAGGATCGCCTGGCCCCGCGGCGCCTCGACGGCGGCGGGCGCGGCCGCCTCGGCCGCCTTCTCCGCGGCCACACGAACATCGGTCACCGCGGTCGATTCGACGACGAGCGCCGCGATCGGGGTCCCGACCGGGATCGGCACGCCGGCCGCCGCGAGCGGCCCGGACAGATAGCCCTCGCGGAACACCTCGACGTCCATGATGGCCTTGTCGGTCTCCACGGTCGCAACGATGGTGCCGCGGCTTATGAAATCGCCGATCGCCTTTTCCCAGGAAACGATCGTGCCCTCCGACATCGTGTCCGAAAGCTGCGGCATCTTGATGAGAAACGGCTCAGCCATAGTGGCTTCCTATGCTAACAAAGAGGGTCGGGCCAGAGCCGTCAGACGCGGCCCAAAACCTTGAGTGCGGCGGCCAGCACGTCATCGGCGTTCGGGATCGCCGCCTTTTCCATCTGGCGGTTGTAGGGGACCGGGACATCGGCGGCATGCACGCGCACGGGCTGCGCATCGAGAGCGAAGAAGCACTCCTCGATGATGACCGATATGATCTCGGAGCCCACGCCGACGGTCGCCTCGTCCTCTTCGGCGATGACGACCTTGTGCGTCTTTTCCACCGAGCGCCGGATCGAGTCCCGGTCGATCGGGCGCAGGGCGCGCAGATCCAGGACCTCGGCCGATACGCCCATGGCGGCGAGCTTGTCGGCCGCGGCTAGGCAGAGATGCACGCTGTAATTGTAGCCGATCAGGGTGATGTCGGTCCCGCCGCGCACGACCTCCGCGCCTTCGAGCGGACGGAAAGTCTCCTCGTCCGGGACCTCGCCACGCATGTTGTACATGCTCTCGTGCTCGATGATGATGACGGGATCGTTGCACCGCACCGCCGATTTCAGCATGCCATAGGCGTCGAGCGGCCCCCGCGGGGTCACGACCCGCAGCCCCGGCGTGCTCATGAACATCCGCGCAAGCCGCGCCGAATGCTGGGCCGCCAGCTGATGCGCGGTACCGCCGGGGGTCCGCATCACGATCGGGCAGGATGCCCGGCCGCCCGACATGTAGCGGATCTTGGCCGCGGCGTTTATGAGCGTATCAAGCGCCAGCAACGCGAAGTTGATGGACATGATCTCGATGATGGGGCGCACGCCCGCCATGGAGGCGCCTATCCCGATGCCCGTATACGAGTTCTCCGAGATGGGCGTATCGATGATCCGTGCGGCACCGTACTTTTGATAGAGCCCGGACGTCGCCTTGTACGTGCCACCCGCCACGCCGATGTCCTCGCCCATGGCGATCACCATGTGATCATGCGCGAGCTCCTCGTCGTGCGCGCGCCGTATGGCCTCCCAGTATGCGATCTCAGCCATGTTGCTCCCCTTGCGTGAGCGGACCGATCCAGCGCGGATCCGGCTTGTCATCCAAGCAATACTTGTTCAAATCTTCCACGCGCGGCTCCGGGCTCTCCTCGGCGAAACGTATGATGTCGTTTTCGATCTCCTCGAGCACCGACTTCTCCATGGCGGCGATATCCTTATCGGTCAGGATCTTCGCCTTTTTCAGGCGCTCGCCGTAGATCTTGAGCGGATCGCGCTCCAGCCACAGCCGCTCCTCTTCCTTCGAGCGGTAGGCATTCGAATCCGACATCGAATGGCCCCTCTGGCGGTAAGTCATGAATTCTATGAAGTACGGGCCCTTGCCGCCGCGCACGTGGGCGATGGCGTTGGTGGCCGCGGCCATGACGACGTCGATGTCCTGGCCGTCGTGCTGACTGCTCGGGATATCATAGGCGGCAACCCGCTTATACTGGTCGGTAACCGCCGTCGAGCGGTCGATGCGGGTGCCGATGGCGTACAGATTGTTCTCGCAGACGAAGAGCACCGGCAGCTTCCAGACCGACGCCATGTTCATCGTCTCGTGGAAGGTGCCCTGATTGTTCGCGCCGTCGCCCAAAAAGCAGATCGCGATCTGATCGGTGCCCTTATGCTTGCACGCAAGCGCGAGCCCCGCCGCCAGCGGGAACGGCTGGCCCACGAGGGCGTAGCCGCCCATGAAATTCACCGTTGGATCGAAGATATGCATCGACCCGCCGCGTCCGCGGCTCGACCCCGTCTCCTTGCCATACAGTTCGGCCATGACCTCGCGCGGCGGGGCGCCGGCCTTGATGGCGTGGATATGGTCGCGGTAGCCCGTGATGACGTAGTCGTGGCCGCAGCGCGCCATCTCCAGCACCCCCGTGGCCACCGCCTCCTGCCCGGAATAGAGGTGCAGGAAGCCGCCGATCTTGCGCTCCATATAGGCCTCGAACGAGCGTTCCTCGAACCGGCGGTAAAAAATCATCTCGCGCAACAGGCGCTTCTGATCGCTTGCGTTCATTTCGTTCCTGTTCGTTTGGATGGGGCTTGCCTGAGCCCCAGGCACAGATGACCCGTGCGCCAGGCCCGAGCGCGGGGGTATGATCGGGGTTTTGTGACGAGAGGTCAAGGTAAGGCATGACGACATTCATGGCGCCGCGCGTACGCTACAAGAAAACCGCCAGTTTCGCGACCGGCCTTTCGGGCTATCAGCACATCGCCCTCATCGTGGGCGGACCGGCCGATCTCGCCCACGCCCCGTTCGGCGCCGTCCTCCGGAAACGCATGAAGGCGCAGGCGGTCACGGCAAAGCCCGGGACGAGCTTCCTCACCGAGGCGCCGGATGAAGCCGGCACGGCCCTTGCCGTGGGGTTCGCCGACGAGACCCTGAGCCCTTTCGCGCGCCTCGAGCTGGCCCGCAGCCTCACGAGATTCCGGCCGGGGGTCGCGAAGGTCGCCCTGCTCGCCCCGGGACTCGAGGGCCGGGCGCAACAGGAGGCCCTGCGCGCCCTGGTGCGCTCCGTCTACGCCCAGGCGCCGCTGCCGTCGTGGCAGGCGGGGCGGGCCCACGCCGTGCCGGCCTCGGTCGACGTCTACGGCGCCGACAACGACGACGCGGCCCTGCGCGCGAGCGCCCTCGGCAACCATCTGGCGCGCGCCCTGTCGGTGCTCCCGGGAAACGAGCTTGGGCCCGCGCAGTACGTGAAGCGGGTCCGGAAACTGGCCACCGAGAACGGCTGGCGCCTGCGCTTCTTGGACGAAAAGCGGCTCGCCGCGCTCGGGGCCGGCGCCTTTCTGGCGGTGACGCGCACGCGCGCGGTGGGGTCGGGCATCGTGCATCTGCGCTATACCCCGCGCAAGGCCTCGAAACCTCCCGTGGCCCTGGTCGGCAAGGGGATCTGCTTCGATACGGGGGGCGTCAACCTGAAGCCCGCGCGCCATATGTATGGGATGCACGAGGACATGGCGGGGAGCGCGGTGGCCCTCGGCACGCTCTCGGCGCTTGCGCGCCTTCGGGTCCCCTTCCGGGTGGACTGCTACCTCGCGATCGCCGAGAACGCCATCGGTCCGTCGAGCTATCGGCCCAACGAGGTCGTCCGCGCCGCCGATGGCACGACCATCGAGGTCGTACATACGGATGCCGAGGGGCGCATGGTGCTGGCCGACACCCTGGTGCTCGCCTCCCGCGAGCGCCCCGGCCTCATCATCGACTATGCGACCCTCACGGGCGCGTGCGTCTACGCCCTCGGGACCCGCATGACGGGCGTCTTCACGAACCGCCCGGCGCTTATCCCACACCTCATCGAGGCCGGCCGCGCAAGCGGCGAGCGGGTATGGCCCTTCCCGCTCGAGGACGATTACAGCGCCGATCTGAAAAGCGACATCGCCGACATCAAGCAGTGCACGCTCGAAGGCGAGGCGGACCACATCCTGGCGGCGCTCTTCCTGAAGCGCTTCATCGCCCACGACCCGACCTGGATCCACCTGGACCTCTCGGCGGCGCGCCACAAGGGAGGGCTCGGCGCGATTGCCACGGACATCACGGGTTTTGGCGTCGATTTCACCCTGGCCCTGCTCGCCGATCCCGCCTTCACGTGGTAGGCCCGCGGTCCGGACTGGATTTTAGGGAGCCGGGGCGGTAACATTCGCCCTTTGATCGGACTGCCTGATGCCGCAGGCGGCCGCGATCCTTAAATCGTTAAGCGCCCCTCCCTATGGGGCGCTTTATATTTTGGGGGCGCGATGCCAACCGAACACTATCTCATGACGACCTACGGGCGACTTCCCGTCGCCTTCACGCGCGGCGAAGGGGCCTGGCTCTGGGATGAGGAAGGCCGTAAGTACCTGGACGGCCTCGCCGGCGTCGCCGTCAATGCCCTGGGGCACGCCCATCCGGCAATCGTCGAGGCGGTCTGCGCCCAATCCCGGCGCCTGATCCACGTCTCCAATTGGTACCAGAACCGTGAACAGGAGGCCCTCGGCCGGAAGCTGTGCGAGGTGGCGTCCATGGATCGGGCGTTCTTCGCGAACTCCGGGGCCGAGGCCAATGAGGCGGCGCTCAAGCTGGCGCGCCTGCACGGGCACCGCAAGGGCGTCGAGGCGCCGGCTGTGATCGTCATGGAAGGCAGCTTCCATGGGCGCACGCTGGGGACCCTGAGCGCCTCCGGGAGCCGCAAGGTCCAGGCCGGCTTCGAACCGCTGGTGCCAGGCTTCCGGCGCGTGCCGTTCAACGATCTCGGAGCCGTGCGCCAGGTGCGGGAACGGGACCAGACCGTAGTCGCCGTGCTCGTGGAGCCCGTCCTCGGAGAAGGCGGCATCCAGATCCCGGACGCGGGCTACCTGAAGGGTCTGCGCAAGATCTGCGACGAGGCGGGCTGGCTGCTCATCCTCGATGAAATCCAGACGGGCCTCTGCCGCAGCGGCTCGTGGTTCGCCTGGCAACAAGAAGAGGCGCGGCCGGACGTCATGACGGTGGCCAAGGCCCTGGGTAACGGCCTGCCGATCGGGGCGTGTCTCGCGCATGGCGCGGCCGCCGAGCTGTTTCATCCCGGGCAACACGGGTCGACGTTCGGCGGCAGCCCCCTGGTAACGGCCGTGGGGCTTGCGGTCGTCGAGACGCTCGAATCCATGCGCGCCTGGGAACGGGCGGAGGCCCTGGGGGCGCGGCTGCTCGCCGACCTGCAGGGGCGGCTGCGCGATACCGCCGGCGTGAAGGCCGTGCGCGGCCGGGGGCTCCTTATCGGCATAGAGCTCGATCGCCCCGCGCAGCCCATCATGAAGCTCGCCTTGGACCGCGGCCTTCTGGTCAACGTCACCGTCGAGCGGGTCGTCCGCCTCCTGCCGCCGCTCATACTGAGCGACGGCGAGGCCGATCTCCTGGCGCAAGGGACGGCGGTCGCCATCCAGGAGTTCCTGGCGTCATGACCAGGCACTTCCTGAGCCTCATGGATTGCACGCCCAAGGAGCTGCGCATGCTGGTCGAGCGCGCCGTGACGCTCAAGGCCATCCTGCGCAGGCGCGAACCCCATGAATACCTGCGCGGCTCGAGCCTCGCCCTCATCTTCGAGAAATCCTCGACCCGCACGCGCGTGTCGTTCGAGGCCGGCATCACGCAACTCGGCGGCAACAGCATGTTCCTCGCGCCCGCCGAGCTCCAGCTCGGACGGGGCGAACCGCTCGAGGACACGGCCCGGGTGATCTCGCGCATGGTCGACGCCATCGTCATTCGCACCCACGAGCACGCCAAGCTCGTGGCCTTCGCGGCCCATTCGCGGGTCCCGGTCATAAACGCCCTGACGGACCGGTTCCACCCCTGCCAGCTTTTGGCCGACATGCAGACCTACTTCGAGCATCGGGGCGACATCGCCGGCCGCACCGTGGCCTGGATCGGCGACGGCAACAACGTCTGCCAGTCCTGGATCAACGCCGCGCGGCAGTTCGGCTTTACGCTGCGCATCGCCACCCCGGCGGGCTACGGCCCGGATCCCGAAATCCTGAGCGCGGCAGGGGACGCGGCGCGCCCGGTCGCAAGCCCGCAGGAGGCCGCCACGGGCGCGGACCTCGTGGTGACGGACACCTGGGCGAGCATGGGACAGGAGGCGGAGAAGGAGGTGCGCGCCCGCGCCTTCCAGGGGTTCTGCGTCGACTCGCGCCTCATGGAGATCGCCGCCCCCGATGCGCTCTTCATGCATTGCCTGCCCGCCTACCGCGGGGTCGAGGTCGCCAGCGACGTCATAGATGGGCCGCGCAGCGTGGTCTGGGACGAGGCCGAAAACCGCCTCCACGCCCAGAAGGCGCTCCTGGAGTTTCTGCTCGCCTGACGCCGCCCGGGGGGCCGGGCGCTATCTGCGGTAATCGAACAAGAGCCGCGGATAAGGCGCGCAGCGCCGGCAGAGGAAGGCGATCTGTCGGAAGAAGATGCGCGCCTGCCCCCATACCTCTTGCGCGATCGCGCTGTCGAAATGGCGGCCGGTCGGATTCGCGGCCTCCGGATCGATATTGTAGTAATGCACGATCAGGGGCTTGCCGTAGATCCGCATGCGGGCCTCGAAGTTCTGGAGATTCTTCAAGGGCGTGGTCTTCTGGAAGGCGATGAGCAGGACCTTCGACTTCAATTTACGCAGCAAAACGCCTTTCGCCGACACCCCGCCGTCGCAGAGAACCGTCCCGGAGACGTCGGACGGATCCGCCGCGCTCGCCTGGATGGACTGGAGCGCCCCCGCCCGCCCCCAGCCGAAGGTCACGATCTTGCGGCCCGGCGCGCTCAAATAATGGAGCGCGGCACGCTCGCGGGCGATCGAGCGCCCGCGCGCGCGGGTGGGCGCGCTACCGTCCTTGTGCTTGGACCCGAGCCCCATGGTGAGCACCCGGTAGCCCTGCGCGCCCACGCGGTCGGCCCACGCGAGCGTATGCTGGTCGAGGCCGGCCTTGCCGGGCAGCAGCAAAAGCCCGACGCGCGCCGAGGGCGGCCCGGTCCGGTACACCTCGAACCGGCGGCCGCTCTTGGTCGCGAGCTGCACGAACTTCCCTGAAAACGCCCGACACGACAGGTCGGGAAACTTGTGGGCGAGCGCCCCCGCGCTTACCGAGGCCGCCAACAAGCCCGCCGCTATTGCACGCAACATCCTCACTCCTCGCGTCACACCCGACCCCGCTGCACGCGTCGTGCCGTCGGGCATTATGAGGGCTTACCCCCATCGACCTCAAGCGCAGGCCCCCGCGTCATGCCGCATGTCCGCGCAGCCTATCCCATTCGCGGTCCGGGAGAGGAGGCGGGGGCGATGAACGGGCGCACGGAGGTGCCCTGCGGAAGGCCGCCGCCGGAAGCAACTTCCGCAGCCCCGGTGTATACTTCGGGCCATGCCTATCCCTTATATTTTTACCATGCAGCGAGATC
>JAKAXT010000062.1 GCA_021816425.1 Pseudomonadota bacterium
GCCGTGCGGTAGAGTTCAGAGTCGGCGCGCCGCGTATCCGAAAGCCGGCGTAGGCCGCGGCCGGAGCCGTCGCCGCCGTGACCCCCTCCCATGCCCCCTGATCTATGATCGCCGAAGATGGAAAAGCCGGGCGAGGGGCGGGGGTTTCCGATACCGCGCTAGGACCCAGCCGCGAAGGCTTCACCGGATGAGCGCGCGAAGGCGAGCAGCTCGGCCTCGTCGACCACGGCGCGATCGATCTTGAGGTAGGCGGCGCGCTCGTCTTCGACGACCGCGACCTCGGCCACGCCGCGAATGGCGGCGAGCGAGGCCTGGAGGGCTTGGGCCGCCTTGGGATCGGCCGCATCGATGGGCAAGACGTAGCTCGAGAGGTACCGGGGCTCCGGCATCTTGCGCGCCACGGATAGCCACAGGAGGGCAAGGCAGGCGCAGGCCAGGAAATCGCCGTTGACGCCCCAGATTCCCTTGAGGATGCCGCCTACGGTTCCCCCCGCGAACACGCCCAGGAATTGGGACGTCGAGTAGGCGCCCATGGCCGTGCCTTTCTGGCTCACGGGCGCGACTTTCGCCACGAGTGAAGGAAGGGTCGCCTCGAGGACACTAAACGCCGTGAAGAAGCAGAGGAGGTTGATGGCCATGGCGACCAAGGAGCGGTCCACATAGATGTCCGCAAGGCTCGCAAGCCCGAGGACCGTGATGGCGCCGAGCAGGATTTGGCGCATTTTGCGCTTCTGTTCGGCGATTATGATGAAGGGGATCATCGCCATGAAGGCGAGCACCATGATCGGGAGATAGAGCTTCCAGCTCTCGTTCGTGGCGATGTGCGTGGTGTGGGCGAGCACGACCGGAAGCGCTACGAAGTTCGATGTAAGCACGAACTGCATGATGAAGATGCCGAGGTCGATGCGCAGCAACTCCGGATTTCCGAGGACCTTGCCGAAAGAGGCCGTCTCGACCCCAATGTCCCGGTGGTGCAGATGGGAGCGGGGCGCGGGCACGACCCCGATTACGATGCCCATGGCGACGGTGCCGAGCGCGGCGGTCGTCCAGAATATCCCCCCCACGCCGATCAGGCTGTTCAGGACGGGGCCGAGGACCATCCCCAGCGTGAATGCGATCCCGATGGTGACTCCTATGGTGGCCATGATTTTCGTGCGATGTTGCTCGCGCGTCAGGTCCGCGGCGAGGGCAAGCACGGTGGATGACATGGCGCCCGCGCCTTGCAAGGCGCGCCCGATGATGACCCCCACGATGGTGTGGGAGAGCGCCGCCACGACGCTCCCCAGGATGAAGAGCGTGAGCGCCCCCAGGATCACGGGTTTCCGTCCGATCGTGTCGGAGAGCTTTCCGAGAAGGATCTGGAAGCTCGCCTGCGAAAGTCCGTAGATTCCGAGGGCAAGCCCGACCAAGAAGGGCGTGTGACCCTTCAGCTCCGCGCCGTACATCGTGAACACCGGAAGGATCATGAACAGACCCAGCATGCGAACCATGTAAATGGCGGCGAGCGAATAGGCTGTGCGCCGCTCCTGCGGCGACATTTTGTCGTCGAATCCCGATGACTGCTTTGGCATTGGCTGCGACTTTCCTTAAGACGACGGCCGCGCGGGACATTCGGCGCGGCCCTTTTTAAGCGCGGCAAGTATAACCCGGAATGGGCATCGGCCGAAGCCGGATCTCCCGTCGTCCCCCGGGGCGGCGGCGCTGCCGGGATCCCCCAGGCGCGGTGGTCCCAAAAAGGCCCGAGGGGCCTCTTCCTGGTCCTGGTCGGCTGGCCGCCGGGGGGCCGGGGTTCGCCACGACCGTTCCTGCGTGAGCCCCCGCTTGGCGCGCCGATCGCCGCCTCTTCGTTGAACCTGGGGCCCGTCCTGGCAGGGGCCTGATGCGCGACCGGTGGGGTGAGCCGGGGGATGGGGCTCGCCTGGGGGCGGGGTAGACGACCTTTGGGGCGCGCGCCGACCTTGGCCCTGGCGGGGCCGCCCGTTTGGTTGTGCCTAGCGCGCGCCCGGTATGTAATGAAGGGGGCAGCCGCAGGGGAGGCGGGTTGGAGCGAGCGATGAGCGGGCCGATTGGACGGGATGACCTGGAGAGACTTTTGCGCGCGGCGCGAGAAGGTATCGCGCGCGCCTATGCGCCGTATTCGGGATTCCCGGTCGGAGCCGCGGTCCTCACGGTCGCAGGCGAGGTGTTTGCCGGTTGCAATGTGGAAAACGCCGCCTACCCCCTGGGTTTGTGTGCGGAGGCCGCGGCGCTCGGGGCCATGGTGTCTGCGGTCGGCCAGCGACGGCTGCGCGCGGCCTTGGTATTGATCGCGCGACCCGCTCGCGCCTGGCCGTGTGGTGGATGTCGGCAGCGGCTGCAGGAGTTCATGGAGGCCGACGGCATGGTCTACGCGGCGGGCCTCGATCTCGAACCCGCGGGCGTGCCGTTTGCGCAGCTCTTGCCGCTTGCCTTCGGCGGTCACGATCTCGTCTTGCCGACGACGTGAACCCCGGGGATCCGATGTCCGGTGCGCCGCTCGACTGGATCCGTTTTCTCGATCTGACGCGTCTCGAGGCCCGTGAGGGCGATGATGAGGCCGTCGCCGCTTTGTGCCATCGCGCCATTGCCGGCCCAGGCCATGTGGCCGCGGTCTGTATTTATCCGGCCTACGTGCGCCTGGCCCGTCGTCTGCTGCGCGGGACCGACATCGCGATCGCCACGGTCGCGAATTTTCCAGGCGGAGACCAGCCGCTCGATCAGGTATTGGCGGCGGTGGAGGCGGCGTTGCGCGATGGTGCCACGGAGATCGACGTCGTCGCGCCCTATGGGCGCTGGATGCAGGGGGACCGGCACGCGGTCAGCGCACTGATCGATCCTGTGGTGAACCTCTGCGCGGCGCGCGCGCTCGTGAAGGTGATCCTCGAGACCGGGCTCATACCCTCCTCCGGGCAACGTCAGGCGCTGGCTCGGGAATGCGCGCGCCCGGGTGTGGCGTTCCTGAAGACCTCGACGGGCAAGGCCCGCTACGGCGCGACGGTCGATGGCGTGGAGGATCTGGCGCAGGTGCTGGCGCGCCTGCGGGATGCGGGTCGTTGCGTGGGACTCAAGATCGCAGGCGGTGTGCGCACCCGGGCGCAGTTGCTCCTCTATCACGAAATCGTGGTTCGCAACCTGGGGGCGCGCTTCGTGCAGCCTGAGACCTTGCGGATCGGGGCCAGCAGTCTCCTGGATGCGCTGCAAGCGGCACCCGCCAGGGGTTGACCCAAGGCGGTGGCGGTCGCGAAGGCGGCGCGTGCCGCGTCCCGGCGCTTCACCGAGCCGTGTGCCCCATCCGACGACGGCCGCCGGCCTCATAGGCGGCGAGAGGCGCGCCGTGTTGGCGCGCATAGCGGGCCAGATAGCGCTGCATGGCCGCGTAGGCCGCCTGCCCGCGCGAGGCGATCCATTCCTGGCGCATCTGCACGGGTCCCGGGATCTTGAGCAGGGTCGTGGGCGCGAATGCGTGGCGCACGGGTGAGGCCTTCGCGCCATGAGAGTCGATGTGGGCCTTGTACCAGTCGGGCGAAAGCACGTGACCCGCCGCCCCCGCCTCGCGACGCAAGAGCGTGTAGTGCGTGCAGGTGCCGGCGTTGAACGTAAGCGGGATCTGCGCGGGGTGGACACGGGTCGGGGCGTAGTCCGGATGGCGGCTCCAGATGCCCGATAGGACGCCCGCGTTCTCGTCCCACTGCGACAGCGGCGGGAGCCCGAGGATCGCCTCGGTGGTCTTCAGGATGTTCACCTGCGAATAGGGGTGGGTGTCGAGCAGGCCACGCCTGACCCATGGTCCGATCGCGAGTGCGAATGTTCTATGGGCATTGATGTGATCGGCCCCCGACTGCGCATCGTCTTCGGTCAGAAACACAGCCATGTGGCGCCACTCCGGTGTCGTCGACAGGTAGTGGATGAATCGCGCCGTGGCGAGGTCGTTGTTGGCCACGTAGTAGTCCGGGCTGTAGTAGCACGCCTTGCGGCCCGCGGTATGGTCGTCGGGCAACCAAATATAGATGAAGTGCGGGAAGCCCGCTCCGGGATGGGTCTTGAGCCAGTGGATGGCGAGCCGCACGCGCGTCGTGTCGAGCAGCATGCGATCCCAGCCCGGGAAGCTGGTCGCGAGGTGCGCCTTCATGGCGGGCGATATGGCGCCGCCGCGCGCGCGGGACACGAACTCACCGAAGTCCTCGAACGAGACGTGGTGGGCGAGGAGGTCGTTGAAGAGAAAAAGCCGGCCCGGGTAGCTGATCCAGGGATTGGACCATTTGCCGAGCGCGGAGAGGTTTTCGTAGATGGCGTAGGGGTTGTCTACGCCAAGGGGAAAGCCTCCGGTGCCACTCGCGCCGCCCGGGACCAGGGATTGCGTCCACCCGGGGTTGGCCACGAGCCCGCGGCGCGAGTAGTACTCGGGCCAGGTGCGCTGGACGAAGTCGGAATCCGAGGCCGCCGTCGTCCACTGATGACCCTGTGCCGTGACTTCGCCGTCGGCTAAAAACTGCGCGAACAAGGTGTAGCGATGCGCGAGGGCGTAGAGGTTCGGTAGTTCGCGCGGTCCGTAGAGATCGAGGCGCGGGTCCGCGTAATGTCCGGCTGCACGGTATTTCCCCAGATCCTCGTCAAAGGTCTTGTTCTCGCGCAGGATGAATACGACGTAGTGGATGTGGTGGTGCAGGAAGGAGGCGGTGGCCCGGTCGCGCCGCGCCCGCGCCGCGCGCTCGCGCGCCGTGAAGCCATCATGGCGAAGCGAAAGCCGCGTCCATTGCGAAAGTCGCGTCGATAAGGTGGCGAAGGGGATCTTTTGGACGAGACCGTCCATCATCCGGCCCACCCATTGATGGCGGATGTTGGGCCCCGAGCCCAATCCCTTGGCCGATACGACATAGAGTGCGTGGGCGCTGCTGGCAAGCGCCGTCGGATACCAGCCTGTCGGAATCAGGCCTTCGCGGTGGCCCGAGCGCGGATCGAAGACCGCGATGTCATTGTTTCCGGCATTGGCGACGAACAGCCGGCCGCGCGCGATGGCTAGGGCGTCGGGATAGCTTCCCGGCGGGGCGCCGGGATAGGGGCTGTCGTCGATCCAGCGCACGACCTTCCCGGATGCGGTATCGATCTGCGCGACGCGATCGACATTGCTCAAGGTGACGAAGAGGCCGGATCCTTGGCGTTGCGCAACCATGGCCGTCGGATGGAGGCCGGCGGCCGCATCTTCCGCGGATGCCGGCGGCCCCACCGCGACTTGGCCTAGGCGCATGAAACGGCGAGGGTCGACGAGCGCCACCGCGTTCGCGCCCCAGAGGCTCACGGCGAGCCGCCGCCCGTGGTCGGCGAGCGCCAGGGCATAGGGGTAGGCGCCGATATTGAGATAGCGTACGCGCCCGGTCGTGAGGTTGATGCGCGCCAGGCTATTGGCGAGCAGTCCCGCGGCGAAGAGGTGATGGCCGTGTGGTCCGAGGATGACCGCGTCTGGATAAAACAGGCGTGCGCCGCCTACGTGGTGGCCTTGGTAATGATAGGGGTATTGGGTCCTTGGAAACGGTTGCCAGTTCAAGGGGTAGCGCCGCACGAGCGTGAGCCGCCCCCGGTCCTGTCGCAGGACGAGGACATCGTTGGTTGCGCCCCCCGCCGCATAGACGAGGCCGTCAGGCGCAGTGACGAGCCCTTGGAACAGGTCCTGGTGCCCGATGGCGAGGGTCGTGTCGTCGCCTGCGACCACGCTCTTGTGAGCGCCGCGGTAGGCTGCCATCTGGTCGATCGGCGTGAGGGTATGGATGTCGTAGGAGGTGATGGTCTGGGCGCGCGTCGCGCCGTTGGCGAGGACGAACAACACATGGCCCGAGACCGCGGCGGCGGTCGCGAAGTTCGGCGTGCCGTTGATCGTGCCGACCGGGCTCGTCACGCGGCCGGTCGGCAGGACATGCGTGTAGGTCGCGCGATTGGCCGCGTTGACGGCCACAGGCTGCGCCACGTCACGATCGTTGGAGGCGGGGTGCGCCTGCGTGTTCAAGGAGATGCCCCCCAAGGCGATGCCTAGGACCCCTGCCGCCCAAACGCGTCCCGGAAACCTCTTTCCCATGTATGAAACCTCTCTGGCAGGCGCCGCGCGGGCACCCGTCTCTTACGCAGCTTAGCGCGACTCCATGTCGGTTGCATGGCAGCAAGGCGCAGGGGCGCATGCAGGCAAATAGCCGCTCGGGCCCCGACCGCTACGGAAAGGGTTTTGGCGCGCGCGGCGGCGCGCTTCAGCCCGCGTGTGGGCGCGAATTACGATACACGGAATATGACGCGGTTTCGAACGCCGACCGGCGGCGCACTCCCGGAGGTCGGCATGGCCCCGGCGGGGCCGCGGCGGCGCCTGGTTGTGTTTGGCGGTCGACCCTGGCGCGCACTAAGATGAGCGCTCATTACCGCCGGAGGGGTGCCATGCCTGCGACTCCCAAGTGGGATTTCGCTCGGACCGATGAGGTCGTGGAGGTTGCGGCGCTCGTCAATGACGCCTATCGCGCGACCGGTCGAATCAAGGGGTGGACGAGCGAGGCGCATTTATTGGGCGGGCAGCGCATCGACGCCGATATGTTGGCCGAAATTCTGGAGCGCGACGGTAGTCGCATCCTGCTCGCGCGCCTCGATGGGCGGCTTGGCGCATGCATTCACCTCGAACGGGTGTCGCCCACCGTCGCGGCGTTCGGGCTCTTCGCGATTCGCCCGGCCATCCAGGGGCAAGGACTCGGACGTTCCGTGATTGTCTACGCCGAATGCTGGGCGAAGGCCCATTGGGGTGCGCGGCAGGCGGAAATCACGGTGATCGACCTCCGGCGCGATCTCGTGGCCTGGTACCTGCGCATGGGCTATCGCTTTACCGGAGAGCGGAAGGCCTTTCCTTACGGCGATGAGCGCTTTGGCATCCCCAAGCGTTCCGACCTTGCTTTGGCTGTGATGCGCAAGACCCTGACGGGCATGCAGGGCCTTTGAGGATCCGCGCCCGAGGAACGGGCCCTGGCGCCGACTTGCCGATGGGTATAGAGCGCCGACGCGCGCTTGCCGTAGCGGCCGCCTCCGCGCGGGTCGACGCCCTAGGTGAAGCCGAAAGCCGAGATCCTCCATCTGGCCCCCGGGGTCTCGATGGGAGACCGTGGCGATATGGGGGTCTGTAGGCGGGCGCGCACGGAGGCGGGCCTTGGCCGCGGTCTTGGCCTGACGTGCGCTCGTCGGCGAGTGCGACCAGTGCCCGCCGGCCCGCCCGACCATCCGCGCTCCATTCCGCGATTCCGATACGGAAGGTGAGGGGCTTGCGGTCCGGTCGTTGCGGTGCCCGTCGACGATGGCGAATGAGATGCTCGGCCCGGGCGCAGTCGGTGCGGGGCGGCACGAGGAGCAATTCCCCCCGCCCCAAGGCCGGACTCCGTGAAGCGGGGATCTCCGTTCTTTAGGGCAAAGGGCGTCAGCCAGACGACCCGTCTTATTTGGCCGGCGATGCGAGGCTGCGGGCGCGCGCCAAGGCCTGGAGGAGGATGTCGCCCGCGGCTTCGGCGCTCGCGGCAAAGCTTATGATCCCGTTTCTGTGGCCGCCCATGACGAGGAGGCCGGCCGCGCGACAGTCGGGCAGGGCGAGGAGGGCCTGGACCTCGCGCGCGATTTCGGGCGTCCCATAGGGCGCATCGCGAGCCGTCGACGGAAGTCCGAGGGCGCAGGCGCGGGACCAGATTTCGGGTGAGTGGCCGTGGAAGACGTACCGGGTGTCGGCGAGCGATGCATAGAAGATGGCGTGCGTCAGGGATTCGGAGGAGGGCGGCGAGGGGCCCTCGGCATCGATGCGGTTGGCGGCGAGATCCCAGCCCGTGACGAGGCTGTAGTCCTTGGGGGTGAGTACGGGCTTGTGGCCGGTCTGGGTGGCTGTGATCAGGAAACGCTCTTGGCCGTCTTGCCCGGCGTCGAAGAGTTCACTGACATTCCCAAAGCCTATGGAGCCGCCCTCGGCGGCCTCCTGCCCTATGAGCCCAAGATCGAAGAGGATGCGGCGCCACCCTTGCAAGGTGGCTACGCGCGCGGCCGCCAGGGGCGCGCTTGGCGTGTAGCGAAGATGGAACTTCGTGACCCCTTCCCGTTCGCCGCCGGCTGTGTCAGTGCCGTCCTCTTCTAGAATTCCCATCCCGCGCCCAAGCCCCAGTAGTTACGGTAGCCGCCCAAAGCCCCCGTCAGGCGTTGCCCGACCTCCGCATCGACCTCGATGTGTCGCGTCACGAGATATTGTACGCCGCCGTCCGAGTCCCAGCCGCTGCCCTGGCCCGAAGCCGTGTGGGTCTGCCCATAGATCTCGCCGTAGAGCTGCCAGCGCGGATCGATAAGCCAGGTGGCGGTGAAGTCCGGATTCACGCTCGTGTAGCGGCGCCCTTGCGGATCGTAAAGACTCGTCACGCCGAGCATGAGCCCGAGGGCTATGTTGTTCGTAAGGTTGTAGCCCACGATCCCGTTTGCAGCGGCCCCCCAGCCATCGGTGGTCCCGTTCGCGTTGTACGTTCCGGGCGCCGTGAACAGGACCTCGCCCGTGTAGATCCAGCGGCGGGTATAACCCCATTCGTGCTTGAGCCCCATGACCGCGGCACTGTAATCCGTCTCGCCACCGTTTTCGTTGGTGGCGTAGGTCGCATCCGGGGGGAGGAGCACGAATTCGTTGCGCCGCGGCAGACCGAACCGGATCTCCGTTTGCGGGAGCGTCTGCCGGGTGCCTGCGTTCGTGTTGAGGTGGGCATAGCCCAGTTCCACGATGGCCTGCCCGCGGGCCACCACGCACGCGCTATCGCTTACGGTCGGGCGATCAAGTTCGGCGAGCAGGCCTGAGGGTCCCGCGCACGGATTGGGGACTGCGGATGTGATCGAGGCATGCGCCACGGTCGCTGCGAGTGTAAGCCAGGGTATCGTGGTGAGGGTCGCTATCGGGCGCATGTCATCTTGTCTCCGGGCGGATTTTGTGTGAGGCTCGAAGCTTAGGGATGATAGAGGATGGCGGCGCGCTTTTCATTAGGGGGCGCGCCCCAAGGATAGCACGCGGACGCCGTTTTTTGCGTTTGAGGCCCCGAGTTCGTCTCGTTCTCCGATGCGCTCGAATCCCTCGTCGCGCGTTGAGGGCAAGGACCAGGGGAATTTTGCGACCCATGCCAGTACCCAAGGCCCGTTCGCGGGGAGGTCCAGCGGATGCACGATGATCTCGTTCAAACCCCGTCGCCTTACGGATGCGAGGAGACGGTCGATCGTCTGAAGGCGGCCGTTGCCCAGGCGTCCATGGGGCTCGTGGCCCACATCAACGGGCAGGCGAATGCGGCCAAGAAAGGGCTTGCCGTCGACTGTGACCAGATATTGGAGATTTTCCGTCCCGATTTTGCCGTGCGCGTCTGGGCGGCGCGCAAGGAGGCGGGCCTCGACATCCCCTTGCGCCTTCATGTCTACGTCTCGGGCGGCCGCACGATCACCGCCTACCGGCGTCCCTCGCGGGTCCTTGCGCGGTACGATCACCCGGATCTCGTCGCTCTCGGGGCCGAGCTCGATCGTATTTTTGCGGGCATCGTCGAGCGCGCGCTGGCCGTCTAGGCGTCCCGACCAAAGACCCTTCGTCGCCTGCGGGGGCCCGCTTGCCCGGGATTTTGGTGCGGACATCCAAAGGCGTCTGGGAGAGCTCGCGTCTGTGCGGCACAATGGCGTTCGGCCTTCGAGGTATCGTCGATGATTTTTCCTGTGTTCATAGCGCTTTACGGCCTGGCCCATGCCTTCATATGGCACGCGCTGGTGGTCGGCTTCGCGCTTTCGCCATCCGAATCCGCGGGTCTCGGCGGGGCGGTTCTCGGCCTCGGGCTCACCCCGTTTTTCGCCAGACGCCTGGACCGGCGAGGGCTTAAGCACATCGGACGGGTCTTTTCCTGGATCGGTTACACCTGGGCCGGTCTCGTGCTGCTGTTCATCATGGCGCGGCTTGCGACCGATCTCCTGCTCGGGGTCTCGTTCGTGCTTGCGGGCGTGCCTTCTCATGCCGAGGCGCGCGTCTGGTCGTTGGTGCTCAGTTTGAGTCTGGCCGGGATATTGTCGGTCTATGCGTTTTTCGAGAGATCGCGTATTCGGGTGGAAACGATCGACATACCGACCGCAAAGGACGTCGGCGCCCCCGCGGTGCTTCGCATAGCCCAGATATCGGATGTGCATATCGGCTCCATGAACGGGCGTCGCCGCATCCAGACGCTCCTGAAGAGGCTCGAGGAACATGACCCGGACGTCGTGGTGTCGACCGGTGACTTGATCGATTCGCCTGCGGGACTTGCGGTGCCCGTCACCGAGGCCTTGTCAGCCTTCAAGCCGCGCCTTGGCAAATTCGCGGTGGTCGGTAACCATGAATGTTACGCGGGCCTTGCATCCGCGCTGCCCTTCATGGAGCGCTGCGGTTTTGTCGTGCTGCGCAACAGCACGGTCGATCTTCCGGGGCTGCGGCTTGTGGGCGTGGATGATCCGGTGGCGGGCACGCCGGGCGAGGCGGCGCGCCAGGAGGCGCGGATCCTGCGCGGGCTCCCGGATGATGCCTTCACGGTGCTGCTGAAGCACCGCCCCGATGTCTTGCCCGGTTCCGAGACCCGCTTCGACCTGCAGCTTTCGGGGCATACCCACAAGGGGCAGATATTCCCCTTCGGTTTCCTTACCCGCCTGTATTACCCCGCGCATGCCGGACTGTTTCGTCTGGCGCGCGCCTCTTATCTCTATGTGAGTCGCGGCACCGGGGCCTGGGGACCGCCGTTTCGGCTGCTCGCGCCGCCCGAGATCACGCTCTTTCGGGTGGGCTCGGGCCTGCCCGATCCGGGAGGGCAGGCCGCACCCACCTGGCCCTCCGTCGAGGTGGTCGGGGAGAGGGCGCCGTCGACGCCGACCGTGGCTGCGTTCAGCGACAGACGTTCCTATTGATCCGGCGTCTTGAAGGTCGAAGTCGTCATGCCGCGTACTTGGCGCGCGGATCCTGGACGTGGGCCTTCACGCGTTCCGGGTTGATCTCGATGGATTTCCTGTGGCCAGGGGCGGCGGCAGGCCGCGTGGGCTTTCGTGCGCACAGGCGCCTTGCTGCCGATGGCATGGTGGAGATCGGCGTTGAGCGGTTCGTCCGGATTCAGCTCGGGGCTGTAACCGGGCAGGTGGAAGACCTCGATCTCGTCCTTGTGCTCGTCAAGGCAAGCCTTGGCCGGCTGGCCGCGATGGACGCCAAGGGTGTCGAGGATCAGGAAGATTGTTTTGCGCGCCCGCCGTCCCTACGCAACCGGCGCCGTGAAGAACCCAATCAGCTTCCCGTGATTGAAGGCGCCATCGATGATCATCCGGCTGGCCTTGCCCTGGTTGGTCGCCGTCGAGGCCATCGACGGCTTCTGCCGTGGCCCGCCGCCATGGTCGCTGGCGTTTTGCCCCTCGGCGCATAGCGGCGTCCGCGCACATCGGTATTCGCCAGCGCGGTCTCGTCACCCCAGTGAATTTCGCCGCCTTCAGCCTTGGCGCGCCCCGCGATCGCCGGATAGTCCTGCTCGATCCAGGCCTTCACCGCTTCCGGACGTTGTTCGTAGGCGGGCTTGATCGGCTTTTGCGGCATAAGGCCCCGGCGTTTCAGGTAGTCGCCCACCGTCCGTACCGCACGCTTCACGCCAAACTCCCGCTCGATGAGTTGCACGACGGCCGCGCGATTCCACGGCGCAAATCCCGTCTTCCGCTGTTCGGGGCGCTTGCCGCGGATCGTGCGGCGGATGGCTTGGTCCTGTTCCGCCGTCCGCGTGCGCCCCTCGCCCGATGCCCGACCGCGCGGTGTCGGCCTCAATGCCGCGCAGCCGCCTTCCTCATACACACCGATGGCCAGCCGCACCGCCGGCTAGCTCAACCCCGTCATGCCGACGATAGCCATCACCCCATAGCCTTTCCGGGGCAATCGCACGACTTGCCTTCTCCTCCCGCGCAGTGGCTCAAGCTTCGGGTATCGCGCGTCTTCTTCGTCCACGCGTGTCTGGCGTGAGCGCCAAAATAGTTCGGTCTTCATGCTGCCGGGTCAATGAGCAGGATGGCATGGTAGGAGATCGTCGTGCGCGGGCTTGCTTGTCCGCCGCAAGGCGCGCGGAGATAGCGATTCCTGGGGGCGTGAATGCAAGGAAAGGCCTGGTCGATCCCGGCGTTCGATCGGGCATCGTGAACCAAGATATCCGCCAGCCCAAAAATACAGAACGGGGCCAGGAGATTGACGGGTCGTTCAGCCTGGCCGCCGGACTTCAGGATCCTGTGGAAAACCTCTGTCTTTGAGCGCCACGCGTACCGCTCCATTTTCTCAATCGCCCCCGTTCGGGAGTGGATCGGCAGATTGGTGACAAGCTTCCGCGCGATTGGACCGCGACCACGAGGGTCGGCGCAGGATAGCGGTATCGCGTGTCGACGGGAGGCAAGATCTCGATCTTGCGATACTTGGGCTCGAGAACCGCTTGTGACGCGCGGCCACGATGATCTCGCGCCTCGTGCGGCGTTGCCCTTTGCAAAGCCCTTCCGCCATTTCCTTTGCGAAGGGGCGAAACCGCGCCAACGCTGGGGAACGGGCAAAAAATCTCAGCCGTATAAGGGTTGGGATTTCACATTACGGTGGTGGGATGGCACACCCCGCATCAAACGACTATTGAAAGTACGGAATCGAAGCGCCGCGGGCTGCTGCGAACCGGATCGAAAATCCTGCCGGTATGGCCATTGGCCGTGGACGATCAAGCAGGTTTTTCGCGCTGATTGGTCCCCGGAAAGGCCGCTCAACCTCGTCTGCTTTCCGGCGCCAGTTCAATTCCCTGTTTGGGAATCGAACCCGCGTCCGTCAGATCGCTATCTTCCACTCCCGCAACTGGCCGACGGTCTGCGTCAGTCCCTGCTTGAGGAGCGTGTCCAGGTACTCGTCAACCGTCTTGGGCGGGTTCTTCAGGGACCGGCGATGGCTCGCGGCGGCCTCGCACACTCGGGCGGCGTGCAGATCCAGAAGATCAAAAATGAAATCGTCCGGGTGTTGGGCGGTCAGGTTGTAGGGCTTGAGCCGTGCCGGCGGGAAGTCCTTCAGGTTGAAGGTCACGATCAGGCTCGCGCCGCCGTGAATGGCGGCGGCAACCACATGCCGGTCATCGGCGTCGGGCAACTCGACGGAGGGGATCAGATGCTCGAAGCCAGTGACCAGGCTGTCGCGGACGTGGGCGTTCATCAGCGACCGCGTCCGCTCCAGGTCTTCGGCCTTCAGATCGGGCCGCTGCTTCAGAACGTTACGCGTCCACTCGTCGTGGATCATGTCCGTCCAGCGTGCCCGGTACAGATCGGTCAGCGCCAGGCGCATCAGCAGGTCGCGCAACGGTGCCGGGTAGAGCACGCACGCGTCGTAGACGACGGTGAAGTTCGAACTCATTCATTCGTACCCCATCTTGAGCGCCTGAGCTTGCTCGGCCAGCGCATCGAGGGCCTTGCTGCGCTCAGCGTCGATCCGCTCCTTGTAGGCGATCACGTCCTGGTAGCGGACGCGGCGGTGCGTGCCGATCTTGTGGAACGGGATCTCGCCGCGCTCCAGTAACTGCACGAGGAACGGTCGCGAGACGTTCAGCACGTCCGCCGCGTCCTGCGTCGTAAGCTCGGCGTGGATCGGGATGATGCTGACCGCGTTGCCCTCACCGATTTCGGTCAGAACGTCGACGAGCAGCCGCAGCGCCGATAGCGGGACGCGGACCGGATGGGATGCGCCCTTGTCGTCGAAGATCTCGATCTGCTGGGTTGCCGCGCGGGTCTGCAGGAAGGCGGACAGCGCCCGGCCGCTCTCGCGGGCGATGGCAACTTCTTCGGCCGTCGGCAACGAATGGGTGGGAGAGAGTGTGGTCATGGCAACCTCCTGGGGGCTTCAAACCGCATCATGGGGGGGGAGTATAATCGAAATAAACGAATAATCGCAATATCCGAAAGACGATGGCCTAGCCTGACGGGTACCCAAAAAACACCCATTTACACCCATTCCGAAGCGAGGGGATGGGCCCCAAGTGCCTGAAGCTCTGTGGCCGGGCGGCCTACCGGCAGGCGGATGTCGAGATCCGCGAGGAGTCGTGCCTGGCGACGTCAGCCAAGACGGTCGCGACGCAGGTTGGTGCCGGCTCAGATGTTCCGATTATTGATCCGGCGTCTTGAAGGTCGAAGTCGTCATGCCGCGTACTTGGCGCGCGGATCCTGGACGTGGGCCTTCACGCGTTCCGGGTTGATCTCGATGGATTTCCTGTGGCCAGGGGCGGCGGCAG
>JAKAXT010000063.1 GCA_021816425.1 Pseudomonadota bacterium
TATCGTAGTTGGGCGCCGTGCAGTCATCGAGGACGTAGAGCGTCTTGCCGTCGGTGCTCAGGGCAAGCCCGTAGGCATTGCTGAAGTTGCCCTGGATGACTGTGGGTGTGTAGGCCCAGGTGCTCGTTCGCGATTGCGGGTTCTGACGGACGAAGACGTCGACCGCGCCGCTTTGCATGGCCACATACAGCCGTCGCCCCTTCGGCCCCATGACAAGCCCCAGCGGCTGAAGCGCGGTTGTTTCCACGCCATTGTCCGAGGTCAGGGTTCCGTTTTGCGCATCGATCGAGAAGATCGAAACCGCCCCGGAGGTCTGCGAGCCGCCGTTGCCGTTGTCCGACACGTAGAGGTGGCGCCCGGAGGGTCCGATGGCGATGGTCCAGGGGCCCGTTCCGGTCGGGACCGCCGAGCTTGCGAGGCTGCCGCCCGCAGGCGACAGGGCGCCCGTGTCCGGGTCTATGGCGAAGGCGTCCACGAGACTCCCGCTGAACTCGGAGGAGTAGAGGAAGCGGCCCGTCGGATCGGCGGCGAGCAGCATCGGGTAGTCCCCGTAGACCGAGACGCTGGAATTCCCGGAACCGAGGGGGCTCGGGGTCCCCTGCTGCAGGGAATAGGCGTCTATGCTTCCGCCCGTGCTCTGCTGTTCGGCGTTATCGTAGGTGCTGTTCGCGACATAAAGGTAGCGCCCCGACGGGTCCACCGCGACCCCCATCGGGCTTTGCCCAGCGGGGATGGAGGCGGGCGCCCCCAGGGGGCCGTTGGCCGAGGTCATGGCGAAGGTCGTCACGTCGCCTTGGCCAGCCTGCGCCCAGTCCGAGGCGTACAGGTTCATGCCATTGGGCGCGATGGCGGCCGCGCTCGGGCCCTGGTCGGCGATGTTCGTGGTGCAGGCGTTGCAGGTATACGCGATAGTCGGCGTCCCCAGCGCGCCGCCTGCCTGGATGGGGTAGGCGGCGATCGCGGTCGTGGATTGATCCACCACATAGAGCGTCTGGGGTTGCATGGTCACGGTGACGGGCACGCTCACGGCGGCAAGCGGCGCGAGGCGCGTACGCAGGACGGCGTTTAAGTCGAGGCTTGCAGCCGTGCCTCCTTGGGTAAGTCCGTAAGCGAGGAGATCCGCGCGACTGCCGTCGCTCACGAAGACGTAATGGCCGCCGGGGGAGGCGGCGATCGAGGTCGCGGTCCCGGTTCCAGTGGCGGGATTCCCCGACGCGCTGCCCACCGTCCCGGCGGCCGCTGAATAATAAGCCGTTTCGATGCCGCCTGAGGTGTTCCCGGTAATGACGATGCCGCCCGCGGTCGTCGTCAGGCTTATGGGCGTAAGACCGCTTGGCAGGGTCTGCCCGCCGTGGCCGTCGAGGCCGCCTGCGCCCGTGGCGCTATAACCGTACACCTGCCCCGAGGTCAACACATACAGGTTGCCGGCCGCATCGGTGGCCCCTGCCACGATCCCGTTCAGAGCGGTGGTAGAGAGGGGGGAGCTCGGTGCGCCGTTGCCGGCGCTGTAGGTCGCGATGCTGTCGGCAGCCAAGCCGTAGAGTACCCCCGATCCGGCGACCAGGCTCGTCAGTGTGGCCGAGGCCGGCGAACTGGTTCCGCTCAGGGTCAGTGACCCCTTGCTGCCGATCGCGAAGGCCGAAATCGTGTTGTTGCCTGTGTTCAAGGCGTAGAGGGTGGAGCCGACCACGGCAAGCGACTTGGGTCGCGGCCCGCTGCTAATGGGGTTGCCAAGCGCGGTCAGCGTGTCGGTGGTGCCGACCCAGGCGTAGGCCGAAATCGTCCCGTCCGTGCCATTGGCGACATACACGAAACGGTCGCCGCTTACGGCCACCGCATCCGGTCCTTGGCCCGTGGCTACATATCCGCGGTCCACGAGCGTCCCGGTCCAGGGGTTGCGCAGATAAATACCGAGGCTGTGCGTGCCCGCGGGCACGAGGACGAGCGAGGTGCGCGTGGTCTCGGGTTGACCGAACGCCGACGAGGTGGTCTGCGGCGCTGCCGGCTGGGTCGTGCTCCCGGACTGGCCGGAGGCGCTGCTAGAGCTCCCCGACCCTTGGCAAGCGGCAAGCAGTGCCGCAGCCAGGAGTGCTATCGCGACACGCGATTTTGCGGACATGGAATTTACCTCGAGGGCTTTGTGTGCGTCACCGTGCTGTAGAGTGTGCTACGTACGGACGCGACCGCCTACCGCCCCAAGGTCGGATGGAAAAGGATCGATGAAATCGAATAGCGGCAAGAGACGGATGGGCCCGCCAGGAGGCGGTGGCACCCCTGGGGTCGCATCAAGACCAATCGCGCCCGCGGAACGAAAAGGGATCGTCGCTTTGCCGTGACCGAAGCGGTCGTCGTGTCGGCCGATGGGGCGAAAGGCGCCGTGCCATTTTCAAGCCCCGTTACCGAAAAGACGCGCCCCGACCTTTTTTGGGCGCCGCGGCCCTTGTTGCGCTCCCCGGGTCGCGGCACGAAAAAGCCGCCCTGGGGCGGCTTCAAGAGAGAGATCCGTTGTGGTCTTTTTAGAAGCTGAACACCACCCCGCCATCGAACATGTCGACGCTGCCGTTGCTGGTGCTTGTGATGGTGCGGAATTCGCCGCGGATCGCGAGGTTCGGCCTGATGGCGTAGGACACGCCCACGCCAAGCAAGGGGTCGACACCGGTGCTGGAACTGGAAGCAGAGTAGGTAACGCCGCCCGCCGTCACGCTGGCGGTCGCCGATGCGCGCCACGTGGCAAGGCCGGCGCGTCCGTAGACATGGAAGGCGCGCGTGATCGGCCACGAATAGACGGCCGAGCCCTCGATGGCCTGGAGCTTTACGGAGGCGCTTTCCCCGGCGGGCAGACCATTCTCGTTGAATGTGCCGAGGTGGTCGTAGCCCACTTCGACGGCCAGCGTCCCGCGTCCGAGGTGCGCGGGGATGTTGTAACCGCCGAACACGGTGACGTCGAGCGGGTGGCTGAATCCGGACATATTGCCGATCCCGAGCGTGCCCCCCGCGTACCAGGGCCCCGTGGCGGCCATGGCGGCCATCGGCAGGGCCAAAAGGGCGGCGGTGGTCGCCATCTTCTTCAAGTTCTTCTGTATGGACATGCTGTATTCTCCTCTCTTTTGTCTCGTTTTAATGTGTTGTGGCGAACGGCCGGGCGATCGTAAGGAGAGGCGCGGCGGCCCGAGTTGACAATTCGCAAAGGCTGAGTCCGGTTTCCCAGACGGATGGGCGTGGCCGATGGGCGGTCGGGGCGCGGATCGCGGCCTGGGCGATGGCGGCGCGCCGTGGCGGTCGCTACTATGCGCCCATGACCACGATCGCCTCCTCCATCCTGATCGGTGCGCGCGGCTACACGCATGGGTGTTGGCGGGGCCCCTTCTATCCCGCGGATCTGCCGCCCGAGTGGCGGTTCCTGTTCTACAGCCACCGTTACCCGGCGCTTCTCCTGCCGGCCCGGGCGTGGGGCGCGGATCTTGGCCGGATTGCCCCCTTCGCCGACGAGGCGCCGCCGGATTTCCGCCTGGTTCTGGAGGTGCCGGAGAAGGCGCTTGCGCAACTTGCGCAGAGGGAGGAGTGGCCGCGCCCCCTGGTCGCCGCGTGTCTCGTGCGCCTGGCGCGGTTTACTTCAGCGCACGCGGGACCGCTTCGGGTCCTCGCGCAGCGCGTGCCCGTGAGCGTGGACGTGCGGGTCGGCTCGAAGGCCTGCCAGGCCGAGCTTGCAGGCCTGGGAGCGGGCTTATGTGGGCGTCCGGCCGCGGGACGATCGCCCGCGGGGCCCTTTGCCCTGAGTCTCGTCGATCGGATCGATCGCAGGGGCGTGGCCCAGGCCCTGCGAGAGCTCGCTGCCGTCTCGGCCCCCGCGGGGTCGGCGCTCTTTTTCCAGGACGCGGCGACTGCGCTCAGGGGGGTGGACGAGGCCTTGCTGCTTGCGGGCCTGCTCGCGGGATCCTAGAAGAGGAGGCTCACGCCGCCATAGAGGCCCACGCCCGACATGTTCACGCGCGTGCCGTAGATGACCCCGCCCGGGGCGTAGATGCCGCGCAGTTCGGTATAGAAGCCCAGGCTGTGCGCCCACTCGAACTCGACCCCGCCGTCGACTTCGACCGCGGGGCCCACGCCCGTCCCGCCGTTCACCCCTGTTACGTCGGTCTCCATGAGACCGAGCCCGGCGCCGATGTAGGGATACACGTGGGGTGCGGGCCGGTGATACTTTTTCAGGGTCAGCATGAAGGTCCGCGAGGCGACGTTGCCGTCCCCGCTGGCGTTCGCGATCGTGTTGTTGGAGAGCAAAAGCTCCCCGCCGTAGGCGATGCCATTGAAGTGGCGCTGCTCCCAGGCGATGCCGTAGACGCTGTTGGCGCTCTGGCTCAAGCCGCTGTCGCGACCCGCCACCATCTGATGGGTGTGGGCGAGATGGGTGGCGCCCATGGTCAGGATCAGCGCGTCTTCGGCGAAGGCGGCCGGAGCGGCAAGCGCCAGGATGGCAAGCGCGGTCAAACGGTATGGACGATTCACGGCTCCCCCCTCGGGGCTGATGAAGTCGCCCGGATTATAGGGGAGAGGCGAGTCTTCCCCAAGGAGGCCGCCCGCCCGTCGCCGACCATCGGCAGCCGCTCCCCGCGCTTGCGGGATTTTGCGCGCAGGCCCTGGTGTGGCATCCTTGGCTCGACCCCGAAGGTCAGCCGTGCCGGCCCCGCGTCGACGGCTCGGGCGCCGGGCGATGCCCCGGGGCTTCGCGCTTCAGGGGCTTGAAAGACATAATAACGATATCAAGGATAGGCCGTGGACCGACCGAAGAGTACCGAGCCCCTGGTGGCGGTGCGCGATCTTGCGTTCGCGCGCGACGGCCGCCCGATCTTTCGTGACCTGAACCTCACAGTCGAGCGGGGGAGCGTGACCGCCATCATGGGCGGCAGCGGGACCGGAAAGACCACGCTCCTCAGCCTGATTGGCGGCAGGCTCGTCCCTGACCGCGGGACGGTCGAGGTGGCCGGCGAGGTCGTGGGCTCTTTGTCGCGCAAGGCGCTCTTCGGGTTGCGCCGGCGCATGGGCATGCTGTTTCAGTCGAGCGCCCTGCTCACGGATCTCGATGTCTTCGAGAACGTCGCCTTTCCGATGCGCGAGCACACGAGCCTGCCGGAGTTCCTGATCCATCATTTGGTCTTGATGAAGCTCGAGCTGGTCGGTCTGCGCGGGGCGCGCGAGCTGTTTCCCGCGGAGCTCTCGGGGGGCATGTCGAGGCGCGTGGCGCTCGCCCGCGCCATCGCCCTCGACCCCATGATGGTCATGTACGACGAGCCGTTCGCGGGCCTGGACCCGATCTCCATGGGCGTCATCGTCAAGCTCATCCGCGAGCTGAACGATGCGCTCGGCATGACATCGATCGTCGTCACCCACGATGTGGTTGAGGCCTGCGGCATAGCCGACTATATCTATCTCGTGGGCGATGGCCGCGTCATCGCCCAGGGGACTCCGGCGGACATGCAGGAGACCGACGCCCCCGAGGTCCGGCAATTCATGGCCGGCCTGCCGGATGGCCCGGTGGCCTTCCACTATCCCGCGCCCGGGTATCTCGATGATCTCTTGACGGGGGAGCGGCCGTGAACTGGGATCTCGGCATAAGCGGACTTGGGCGACGCGTGATAAGCGGTGTCGGGCGCCTGGGGCGCGCCACGCTGTTTCTGGTGCGCCTGGCGCCGGCTTTGGGCATGGCGGCCGGGCGTGTCCGGCTCATCATCCAGCAGATCTACATGACAGGCGTGCTGACGCTCGTCATCGTGCTCGTGTCAGGGGCCTTCGTCGGCATGATCCTGGCCTTGCAGGGTTACAACACGCTCGTGCGCTACGACGCCCAATCGTCGCTCGGCCTGCTCGTCGCCCTGTCGCTCACGCGCGAACTCGGACCGGTTCTGACCGCGCTTCTTTTCGCCGGTCGCGCGGGCTCGGCGCTCACAGCCGAGATTGGCCTCATGAAGGCCACAGAGCAGCTCGACGGCATGGAGATGATGGCGGTCGATCCCCTCCCGCGGGTGGTCGCCCCGCGGTTCTGGGCGGGCTGGATCGCGGTGCCCCTGCTCGCCATGATCTTCAGTGCGGTCGGCATCATCGGCGCCTATGTGGTGGCGGTGGGCGATCTCGGCCTGGACGGCGGGGTATTCTGGTCGCAGATGCAAAGCGGCGTCAGCGTCTCGAACGACATCATAGGCGGGCTTCTGAAGAGCATCGTGTTCGGCTTTGTCGTAAGCTGGATCGCGGTCTTCGAGGGTTACGATGCGAAACCGACCTCGGAGGGCGTGAGCCGCGCCACGACGCGCACCGTGGTGAGCTCGTCGCTCGCGATCCTGGCGCTCGACTTCATCATGACGGCATTCATGTTACGAGGACTTTGAATATGCAGGCGAAGGGTAGCGAATTTGCGGTCGGCCTGTTCGTGGTGGCAGGTCTCCTGGCCTTGGCCATGCTGGCGCTCAAGGTCGGCAATATTCATGTCCTGAGCGCCGGCGGGACCTATGCGGTCACCGCTGACTTCAACGACATCGGGAGCCTGAAGCCCAAGGCCCCGGTCACGGTCGCGGGCGTGCGCGTAGGGGAGGTATCGCGCATCACGGTCGACCCGGTCACGTATCGCGCGGTCGTGACCCTGGATATCCTGAAGAAGTACCGCTTCCCGCGCGATTCCAGCGCGTCGATACAGACGGCCGGGCTCCTGGGCGAGCAGTTCGTGAGCTTGAGCCCGGGCGGGAGCCGCCAAGACCTGAAGAACGGTGGTAAAATACAGATCACGCAGTCGGCGATTATCCTCGAAAAGATCATAAGCCAATTGCTCTACAGCAAGGCCGGACATTCCTCCGGCCATAGCTAGGGCGTATTCTGAGAAGAGGGACGGGATGATATCGACAAGACGTTATGTAAGCGCCCTCGCGCTGCTCGGTCTTCTGCTGATGCCTGTGTGGGTCGCGGCCGCCATCGCGCCGTCGATGCCGCCGGACATTATCGTCAAGGAGAAGACGGATCAGATACTGCATCTCATCGAGACAAAGCGCGCCCAATACGCGCACGACAAGGCGGCCTTGTACGCCATGGTCGACAGGCGGATCGTGCCCTACTTCGACTTCCGTCGCATGTCGCGCTGGGTGCTGGCGCGCTACTGGCGCACGGCGACACCTTCCCAGCGCGCGGCCTTCGCGACGCAGTTCCGCGATCTCCTGGTGCGCACCTATGCGACCGCGTTGCTTAGCTATTCCGGGCAGCGGATTTCGTATCTGCCTTACAGGCACAACCCTCAAAGCCGGCACGCCGTCGTCAAGAGCGTGATCGTGCAGAACGACGGGAGCGCCAATGTTCCGCTCGACTATATGTTCGTGCACAAGAAGGTCGGGTGGAAGGTCTACGATGTCACCATAGACGGGGTGAGTCTCGTCACGAATTATCGCTCGGTCTACGGACGCGAGATCCGCGAGCATGGCCTGGACGCCCTCATCGCCGACATGAGGCGCGCGAACGGCACGCCCCCTTGACGACCCGTCTCGTTCTGCGCGAACCCGGGCATTATCGCCTCGAGGGCGCGATCCATTTCGGCGCACCGGTGCCACCCGAGCTCTGGTCGCCCGATATCGCGCCGGCCGGCGGGCGCGCCACCATCGAGCTCGGCGGCCTGACGCGCGCCGACTCGGTGGCCTTGGCCCTGCTCGTCGAATGGGAGCGGCGCGCCCGCGACGCGGGCTTTCGGCTCGTCATAGCCGAGGCCCCTGAGCGGCTCCAGGCCCTGATGCGGGTCACGGGGCTCGAGTCGCTCCTGGCCCAAGGGGTATGAAGGCGGCCTGTAGCGCTCCCGCCATCGAGGTCGTGGGTCTGCACAAGCACTTTGCGCGGGTGCACGCGGTCCGCGGGATCGATCTCGAGGTCCGTTCGGGGGAGTTTTTCGGCCTCCTCGGGCCCAACGGCGCCGGAAAATCCACCCTCATCAACATCCTGGCCGGACTCACGCGGCCGGACGAGGGGCGCGCCGCGATCTGCGGTCACGATGTGATCGCAAACTACCGCGAGGCGCGCCGGGCCCTCGGGGTCGTGCCCCAGGAGATCGTCTTCGATCCGTTTTTCTCGGTGCGCGAGGTGCTCGCGATCCAGGCGGGCTATTTCGGCCTCGGGGGGCGCGACAACAAGGCCTGGCGCGAGGAGCTTTTGCATACCCTCATGCTGGCCGACAAGGGCGATGCCAATATGCGCGCGCTCTCCGGGGGCATGAAGCGGCGCGTCCTGATCGCCCAGGCGCTCGTGCACAGGCCGCAGGTGGTCATCCTGGACGAGCCGACCGCCGGGGTCGATGTCGAGTTGCGGGCGTCCCTCTGGCTGTTCGTGCGGAGGCTGCACAAGGAGGGCCACACGATCGTCCTCACCACGCATTATCTGGAAGAGGCCGAGGCCCTCTGCGAGCGCATCGCGATCATGCGCGACGGGCAGATCGCCGCCCTCGACACCAAGGAGGCCCTGCTGAGCCGCGCGGTCTCGAAGACGCTGCGCGTGACGACCGCGGAGCCCGCGGCCTCGGTGCCGCCGCGCCTCGAGTCGAAATTGCGCAAGCGGGCCGGCAATATCCTGGAGTTTTCCCTGCGGGCGGGGACCGACTCCATCCCCGAGGTCCTGGAGTCCCTGCGCGTCGCAGGCCATGTCGTGACCGACATCGCCACCGAGCAGGCGAGCCTCGAAGAGGTCTTTTTGGCCCTGACCCAGGGGCGGACGGCCACCGGTTCCCGATGATCATGAAAAGCGCTTTCGGCAAGACATCAGGCCCTCATGGGGCATTGACGCGCCCGGTCGGGGTGGCGCCGATGCCGGCTTCGGGCGCTTGCGCCCCGGGCGCCCGTCCCGTCCGGGGGCCTCTCGGGAGACGCCCATGAAAGGCTTCAATACCTTGTTCTACAAGGAGTTACTGCGCTTTTACAAGGTCGCCTTCCAGACCATATTCGCGCCGGTCGTGACCGCGCTTCTCTATCTGCTGGTCTTTGCGAGCACCTTCAAGGGGCGCGCCGATATCCTGCCGGGCATCCCCTACGTGGCCTTCCTGATCCCGGGCCTCATGATGATGTCCATGATCCAGAACGCGTTCGCCAATACCTCGTCGAGCCTGATCCAGTCCAAGATCACGGGCAATCTCATCTTTATCCTGTTGTCGCCCCTGTCGGCCGCCGAGTTTTTCCTGGCGTTCGTGGGGGCCTCGATCGTGCGCGCCTTCTGCGTCGCGGTCGGCGTGTATGGGGCGGCCGTTCTTTTCGTGCCGCTTCCGATCGAGCATCCGGTCTTCCTCGTGCTTTTCGGCCTTCTCGGAAGCGCCGCTTTGGGCGCCTTAGGCGTCATTGCCGGGATCTGGGCGGAACGCTTCGACCAGCTCGCCGGCTTTCAGAACTTCGTCGTCATCCCGCTCTCGTTTCTGAGCGGCGTCTTCTACTCCCTGCGCGACCTGCCGCCCTTCTGGCAGACGGTGTCGCGCCTGAATCCGCTGCTCTACATGATCGATGGCTTCCGTTACGGGTTCTTCGGGACGTCCGACGTATCGCCCATTCTGAGCCTGGCCCTGGTGGCGGCGTTTTGCGTCGCCGTCTCCGTCCTGGCCATGGCGTTGGTCGGCCGGGGCTACCGCTTGCGGAACTAGCCCTTTCCCGCGGTCCCGGAGACGGGTATCCTTAAGGGTTAGATGGGATCGGTGCCAGAGATGATTACGCCACAACAGATCAAGGACCTCATAGAGGCCGGGTTGCCGGGCGCGCAGGCGCGCGTGAGCGGCGACGGCCATCATTTCGAAGCGGTCGTTATATCGCAAGCCTTCGAGGGCAAGAGCCGGGTTCAGCAGCACCAGCTCGTGTACGGCGCGTTGGGCGATCGGATGCGCGAGCAGATCCATGCCTTGTCGATCAAGACGAAGCTGCCCTGAAGGCGGGCGGACACCGCTTATTTGGAGATCGAATAGATGAGTATTGAAGAACGCATTCGTCAGCAGGTGACGGAGAACGATGTCGTCCTGTACATGAAGGGCACGCCCCAGTTTCCCCAGTGCGGCTTTTCCGGCAAGTCGGTGCAGATCCTGAAGGCCTGCGGGGCGCAGTTCAAGGGCATCGACGTGCTGGCCGATCCGGAGATCCGCGACGGCATCAAGCGCTACTCCAATTGGCCGACCATCCCGCAGCTTTATGTCCGCGGCGAGTTCATCGGCGGCTCCGACATCATGTCCGAGCTCTACGAGAAGGGTGAATTGCAAAAGCTCCTGGCGGGCGCCGCGAGTTGAGCGATCCTACGGAAGACCGTAATAGGGCCGCCTGGCCGGCGGCCTTATTTTTATCAAAAAAGGGGGCGGCGCGACCGTGGATAAGCTCATTGTAAACGGGGGCGTGCCCTTGCGCGGCGAGATTCGCATCTCGGGCGCCAAGAACGCCGCCCTTCCCGTGCTGGTGGCCTCGCTTTTGACCAAAGAGTGCCTGCGCATCGGCAACGTCCCGCACCTCCAGGACATCACGACGACCATGGAGCTCCTGGGCCGCATGGGCGTGCGGCTCGTGGTCGACGAGCATATGACCATAGAGGCCGACGCCTCGGGCATCCATACGTTGCGCGCCCCCTACGATCTGGTGCGCACCATGCGCGCCTCGATCCTGGTGCTGGGCCCGTTGCTCGCGCGCTTCGGCGAGGCCGAGGTCTCCATGCCCGGGGGCTGTGCGATCGGTTCACGCCCCGTCAATCTCCATATCAAGGGTCTGCAGGCGATGGGCGCCGAGATCACGATCGAGGACGGCTACATCCGGGCCCGCACCAAGCGCCTGAAGGGCGCCCGCATCTTCATGGACGCGGTGTCGGTGACGGGCACCGAGAACCTGCTGATGGCGGCGACATTGGCGGAGGGGACCACCGTCATCGAGAACGCCGCGCGCGAACCCGAGATCATCGATCTCGCCAACTGCCTGAATCGGATGGGCGCGCGCGTGAGCGGCGCGGGCAGCGCGGTCCTTACCATAGAGGGCGTGGACGAGCTCCACGGGGCGCAGCACGACATCATCCCCGATCGCATAGAGACCGGCACCTACCTGGTGGCGGCGGCCATGACCGGCGGCTCGGTCAAGCTGCGCTGCGTAAAGCCCGATCTCCTCGAGGCGGTATTGGACAAGTTGCGGGAGGCGGGGGCCGCCATCGAGGTGGGCCCGGATTTCGTGCGCCTGTCCATGGAGGGGCGCGAGCTGCGCGCGGTGAACATCCGCACCGCGCCCTATCCCGCCTTTCCCACCGACATGCAGGCGCAGTTCGTGGTGCTGAACGCCATCGCCTCGGGTACCGGCACGGTGGTCGAGACGGTCTTCGAAAACCGCTTCATGCACGTCCACGAACTCCAGAGGATGGGCGCGGATATCAGCATGGAGGGCAATATGGCCGTGGTGCGTGGCGTGAAGGCCCTGCATGGCGCGCCGGTCATGGCGACCGACCTGCGGGCATCGGCGAGTCTCGTGCTCGCCGGCCTCGTCGCGCGCTCCGAGACGCTCATCGATCGCATCTACCATATCGATCGAGGCTACGAATGCATCGAGGAAAAGCTCGCCCAGCTGGGGGCCCGTATCCGGCGTATCCCGGGTTCGCAGCTCGGCGACTGGACGAATCGGCAGACGGCCTGACATGGTGACGTTGGCCTTATCGAAGGGGCGCATCCTCGAGGAAAGCATCCCCCTGCTCGAGCGGGCCGGGATCATCCCCGAGGAGGACCTGACCAAGACCCGGCGGCTCATCGTCGGCACCAACGTGCCCGACGTCCGCTTGGTCGTGATCCGTGCCGCCGATGTGCCGACCTATGTCCGCTATGGGGCCGCCGATCTCGGCATCGCCGGCAAGGACGTGCTCTTGGAAGACGGCGGGGAAGGGCTCTATGAACTTGCCGATCTCGGCATCGCGAGCTGCCGGCTCATGGTGGCGGCGCCCGTGAACGGCGCCGACGCGGTCGTCGCGCCCACCTGGACGCGCCTGCGGGTCGCGACCAAATACGTGAAGATCACCGAGCGCCACTTCGCGGCCCAGGGTATCCAGGCCGACATCATCCATCTGTATGGCTCCATGGAGCTCGCGCCCCTGGTCGGCCTCGCGGACCGCATCGTGGATCTCGTGAGCAGTGGGCGCACGCTCGCCGCCAACGGCCTAAAGGCCGTAGAGCACGTCCTCGACGTGAGCGCCTGGCTCGTGGCGAACCGCGCGGCCATGAAGACAAAGTACGAGGCCCTGAGACCTGTGATCGCCGCGTTGGCGGGGGAGCGGAAGACATGAGCCGGATCACGCGACTGCGTAGTGGCGACGAGGGGTTCAGTGCGGCCTTCCAGGCGCTCCTCAAGCGCACCGAGGAGGATTCGCGCAAGGCCGAGGCCGTGGCCCGCGACATCGTGGAGGATGTCCGCGCGCGCGGGGACGCGGCGCTGCTCATGTGGACCGAGCGCCTCGATAAGCGGGCCGCCCGCTCGGCGGCCGATCTGGAGGTCCCGGCGCATCAGCTGCGCGCGGCCTTCGAGGGGCTGCCGCGCGCCGAGCAGGACGCCCTGCGCGAGGCCGCCGCGCGCATCCGCGCCTTCCATGAGCACCAGGTCCTGAGTCCGCACATGGAGAGGGATGCCCTGGGCTCGCAGCTCGGCCAGAAGGTGACGCCGCTCGATCGGGTGGGCCTCTATGTGCCGGGCGGCAAGGCCGCCTACCCCTCGTCGGTCTTGATGAACGCGATCCCCGCGCGCATCGCCGGCGTCGCCGAGCTGATCATGATGGCGCCGGCCCCCGGTACGCCATCGGCGCTCGTGCTGGCCGCGGCGCATGTCGCCGGGGTCGACCGGGTGTTCCTGGCAGGCGGCGCGCAGGCGGTCGCGGCCCTTGCCTACGGGACTGCGACCGTGCCGCGCGTCGACAAGATCGTGGGCCCCGGCAACGCCTATGTGGCGGCCGCCAAGCGCCTGGTCTACGGACAGGTGGCGATCGACATGATCGCAGGGCCCTCCGAGGTGGCGATCGTATGCGATGGCCGCACCAGCCCCACGTGGATCGCCTATGACCTTTTCGCGCAGGCCGAGCACGACGAGGGCGCGCAGGCGCTGCTGTTTGCGCCGGACCGGGCGTTCCTGGACGCCGTGGCGGCGGAGATCGAACGTCTGCTGCCGGGCATGGAGCGGCGTGCCATCATAGAGGCGGCTTTGGCCGGACATGGGGCCTTGATCGAGGTCCGGGATCTCGAGCAGGCCCTGGATCTCGTGAACGTAGTGGCCCCCGAACATCTCGAACTCTCGTTCGACGGCGCCGAGGCGATGCTCGACCGCGTGCGGCACGCGGGCGCGATCTTCGTCGGGCGCTATACGGCGGAGTCCCTGGGAGATTATTGCGCGGGCCCAAACCACGTGCTCCCGACCTCGGGGACCGCGCGCTTTAGTTCGCCGCTCGGCGTTTATGATTTCCAGAAAAGGACGAGCATAGTGATCTGTACCCCGGAAGGCGCCGCCGTGCTCGGCAAGACCGCGTCGGTGCTGGCGCGCGGCGAAGGCCTCACGGCGCACGCGCTTTCCGCCGAGTGCCGCATGAATGGCTGACATCGAGCGTTTCGTGGCGCAAGGCGTGCGTAAGCGCAGCGCCTACCATGTCCCGCCGGGCGAGTTCGCCATCAAGCTCGACGCCATGGAGAGTCCGTATCGACTGCCGGTCGAGCTGCGCGACCGCTGGCTGCACGCCTTGCGCGAGGTCGCGCTGAATCGCTATCCGTCGCCCGACCATTACGAGCGCATCAAGGCGCGGCTTGCGAAGGACGCGGGGCTTGCGGCCGGCGCCGGCGTGATCCTCGGCAACGGTTCGGACGAGATCCTCCAGAACATCCTGCTCGCCATGGCCCCCGAGGTCACGGTGGTGGCGCCTGTGCCAACCTTCGTCATGTACGAACAGATCGCCTCCATCCTCGGGCGCCGCTTCGTGGGCGTGCCGTCGAAGGGGGATTTTCAGCTCGATGTCGAGGCCTTGAAGGCGGCGCTCGTCCGGCACGCCCCCGCCCTTTTGTTTCTCGCCTATCCGAACAACCCCACGGGCACGCTCTACCCGGAAGGGGACGTCCGCGCGCTGCTTGCGGTCGATGACGTCGTCGTGGTGGTGGATGAGGCCTACCACCCCTTCGCTCAGGCGAGCTTCATGGGGGCATTGGCGGGCGAGCCGCGGCTCATGGTCGTGCGGACCCTGTCGAAGCAGGGTCTTGCGGGGCTCAGATTCGGGTGGCTTGCGGCCGATCGGGGTTGGATCGCCGAGCTCG
>JAKAXT010000064.1 GCA_021816425.1 Pseudomonadota bacterium
GATCTCGCTTTCCGAGAACCCTTGTGATCCGTGTGCGGCGCCTGCGCCTCGCGGCCCAATGGGCGCGCGGCGGGTGGGTCGACGCGCGGGGCCTGCACGCGCATTTGGATCACTACGAGCCGCCCAAGGGCCTGCCCCTATTCCAGGGGCCGGCGGGCAGCGAAAGCGCGATGTGGACCCATTACGAACGCTTCGAGGCGCTCCTGAAGCCCGTTGGACTCACGATAGCGGCGCTCGACCTGTCCAGCCGGGGCACGTGGCGCGCGACTTTGAAAAACGGGCCGAGCCTCGTGTTGGGGCACGATTCGTGCGCGCGTCTCGCGCGCTTCGTGGCGGTCTTTCCCCAGCTCGCGGGCGAGCGGGCGAAGATGCGACAGGTCGATTTGCGGTACACGAATGGCTTCGCCATAGGCTGGAAGGCGGGCTCGGGGGGTCAAAATGACTAAAAAGGGGGAAGCCCGGCTTGTGGTAGGGCTCGATATCGGGACCTCCAAAGTGCTCGCGATCGTAGGCGAGGTCGGGAAAGAGGGGACCATCGAGATCATCGGGGTCGGCCATCAGCCCTCGCGGGGCCTGAAGAAGGGCGTGGTCGTCAATATCGAATCGACCGTCCAATCGATACAGCGCGCGGTGGAAGAGGCCGAGCTCATGGCCGGTTGCCAGATCCATTCGGTGTATGCCGGGATAGCCGGAAGCCACATAAGTTCCGTCAACTCGCACGGCATAGTCGCGATCAAGACCAAGGAGGTCGGGCAAGGAGACGTGGACCGCGTCCTCGAGGCGGCCCGCGCGCTCCCGATTCCGGCCGACCAGAAGATCCTTCATATCCTTCCGCAGGAATACATCATCGATCGCCAGGAGGGGGTCCGTGAGCCGATCGGCATGTCGGGTGTGCGGCTGGAGGCCAAGGTTCACATCGTGACGGGCGCCGTGAGCGCCGCCCAGAATATCGTGAAATGCGTGCGACGGTGCGGGCTCGATGTGGACGACATCATTCTCGAGCAGCTGGCCTCGAGCATGTCGGTCCTTACCGAAGATGAGAAGGAGCTCGGCGTGTGCCTGGTCGACATAGGCGGCGGCACGACCGACATCTCGGTCTTCACTCAGGGCGCGATCCGCCACACTTCCGTGATCCCCATCGCCGGGGATCAGGTGACGAACGATATCGCGGTGGCGCTGCGCACGCCCACCCAATATGCCGAAGACATAAAGAAGCAGTGGGCCTGCGCCTCGGGTCGGGGCGTCGAGGAGGGCGTGGTGGAGGTCCCGGGCGTGGGGGACCGGCCTCCCCGCAAGCTGTCGCGGCAGACGCTCGCGGAGGTGGTCGAGCCGCGCATAACGGAATTGTACGAGTTGATAGCCGATGATTTGCGCAAGAGCGGATTCATGGACTTGTTGGGCTCGGGCATCGTGCTGACCGGGGGGAGCGCGAAGATGGAAGGCATGGTGGAGCTGGCCGAGGAAATATTTCACGTTCCGGTGCGACTCGGGGTTCCGCAATACGTGGGAGGTTTAAGCGGCGTGGTACACAACCCCATATTCGCAACCGGCGTGGGCCTCGTCCTGTACGGGCACAAGCAAACGGCCAGCGCCGTATTCACCCCCGCGGGTCGTCAGAACCCGGGGCGGCTCTCGGAAATATTCGGTCGCATGAAGAGTTGGTTTCAAGGGAATTTTTGACATCGGGAAGGAAGTCGGTGCGGGCATCCATTAAAGGACAGGAGAGCGGGCCATGTTTGAAATCGTAGAGACGGGCGGCCAACAGGCCGTCATCAAGGTCATAGGGGTAGGCGGCGGCGGGGGCAACGCCATCGAGTACATGATGAACTCCAATATCGATGGCGTGGAGTTCATCGTCGCCAATACGGACGCGCAGGCGATCAAGAAGTCGTCGGCCAACGTCGTCTTGCAGCTCGGCTCCAATCTGACCAAGGGACTGGGCGCGGGCGCCGATCCCACGGTTGGGCGCCAGGCGGCCATGGAGGACCGGGAGCGCATCGCGGAGGCGCTGGCGGGCGCCGACATGGTGTTCATCACAGCCGGCATGGGCGGAGGCACAGGCACGGGGGCCGCGCCCATCGTCGCCCAGGTGGCGAAGGATCAGGGCATCCTGACCGTGGCCGTGATCACAAAGCCATTCCCCTTCGAGGGCCGCAAGCGCATGAGCGTCGCCGAGCAGGGGATACGCGACCTCGCCGAGTACGTGGACTCGATCATCACGATCCCGAACGAGAAGCTGCTTGCCGTGGTCGGCCGTGACATGACGTTGCTCGACGCCTTCGGCAAGGCCAACCAGGTCTTGCAGGGGGCCGTCCAGGGGATCGCCGAACTCATAACGAGGCCGGGCCACATCAACGTCGATTTCGCGGATGTCCGCACGGTGATGTCCGAGATGGGGATGGCGATGATGGGTTCGGCCGTCGCCCGCGGCTCCGATCGCGCCCGGGAAGCGGCCCGTGCCGCCATCTCAAGCCCGCTTCTGGAGGATGTGGATATCGCGGGCGCCCGCGGTATGCTAGTAAATATCACTGCGAGCGCCGATATGTCCCTGGGCGAGTTTGCCGAGGTCGGCGATACCATCAAGGAGTTCTCGTCCGACGATGCCACCGTGGTCATGGGTCACGCGATCGATCCGACGATGGAGGACGCCATGCGCGTCACGGTGGTCGCGACCGGGCTTGGGGGCGCCCAGAAGCGGGCGGCCATGTCCTTGAAGGTGGCCAAGGGCGCCGGGGGGGGTATCGGTACCGCCTCGGCCCCGAACTACGACGACCTGGATACCCCGACTGTGATCCGCAACCGGCGGGTCGGCCAGAAGCTCGATACGCAGGCGGCGGATTACCTGGACATCCCGGCCTTTCTCCGTCGTCAGGCCGATTAGGCCCGTTTGTCGGGACAGAGGCGCCGGATAGGACCGGATTGGGCAACCGACCTGGACAGGCCCGGGTTTTGTCTTTATTGTTTAAGACAATAGCCGGGGCTCGTCCCCGGCGGCCGAACACGGAGGTCCGGCATGGTCAGCAGGCTGCTATTCTGCATCACAGCGCGGAAGTCTCATGATAAAGCAACGTACGTTAAAGAACGTGATTCGGGCCACGGGCGTCGGATTGCACACCGGAGAGAAGGTTTACCTGACCCTGCGTCCGGCGCCGGTCGATAGCGGCATCATCTTCCGCCGCGTGGACTCACCGCAGCTGATGGAAATACGGGCGTGCCCCGAGAATGTGAGCGACACCCGTCTGTCGACGACCCTTGAGCATAACGCGGCGCGCGTCTCGACGGTCGAACACCTCATGTCGGCCTTTGCGGGTCTCGGGATCGACAACGCCTACGTCGACCTGACCGCGCCGGAGGTCCCCATCATGGACGGCAGCGCGGGGCCTTTCGTCTTCTTGATCCAGTCGGCGGGCGTCGAGGAGCAGGCGGCTCATAAGCGCTTCATTCGTATCCGCAAGACCATTGAAATCCAGGATGGCGACAAATGGGTCCGTTTCGACCCCTGGGACGGCTTCAAGGTATCCTTTACCATCGACTTCGACCACCCCATTTTCCGCAACTCGACCCAGACCGCCTGCATCGACTTCTCCACGACCTCGTTCGTGAAAGAGATCAGTCGGGCGCGGACCTTCGGTTTCATGCGCCAGCTCGAGGCCCTGCGGCAGAACGGCTTGGCCCGTGGGGGCGGTCTCGACAATGCCGTCGTCATGGATGATTTCCGGATCCTGAACGAGGACGGCCTGCGTTACGAAGACGAGTTCGTAAAGCACAAGATTCTCGATGCGATCGGGGACCTCTATCTCCTCGGGCATCCGCTGATCGGCGCCTTCAGCGCCTGCAAGTCCGGGCATGCCCTGAATAATCGCCTGCTGCGCGAGCTGGTGGCGGATGCCGAGGCCTGGGAGATCGTGTCGTTCGAGGAGACGGATCGGCCAGCCATCTCCTTTGCGAGGGCCATTCCCGCGGTCTGAGGGGGTAAACCCTGACCGCGGCGACCGGAGAGATCGACGTGAAAGCGGACAAGCCTGCGAATGTGATGTTGAGGATCGTGGGCCACCGAAGCCGCCTGAACCGGCATTGGCGGCTCAGTGGCCGGCAATGGCAAGTTGCGGTCGGTTTTTGCGTGGGCGTCGTCCCCTTGCTGCTCGCGTTCGGGGTCTATGGGCTCCTCGGGGCTTTGGTCCCGGCCGCGCGCAGTCCCGGTGAGCTCGCCCATAGGGCCGTCGTCGTCCGCGGGGAGCTCGCCTCGATCACCCGCAATACCGTCGCCGGTCTCGACGTCATGGGTTTCGAGCTCGGCGCCCTGAACAGCGATGCCGCGCGGCTTGCGCTTCTTGAACAGCGTCTGGGGCAGCAGGCGGGCCTCCCGCTCAGCTTCGTGCATCGCAGGCCGGCCCGCGCGCGCATCGTGCCGGTCTCGTCCCCGACCCGCTCGCACCTGATGTCCAAGCTACGCGCCCTCGCGCAAGAGCTTTCGCCCGCATCCCGCGCCGCATCAAGACGGCGCGCGCTATGAACGTCATCTTTTTGCGGGAGGGTGATGCGCGCTCCCGGCCCGTCACTCTGAGTGTCGGGCGGATCGCGGCCGGCGCGTTCGCCTTGTTCGGTCTGATGCCGCTCGTCTTCGGGGCGCTCGCCTTCTGGCTCTTTGCCCATCGCGGCCCGAGCGCGTCGGGCGGTGTCGCCCCGGACGCCCTCGGACAGATCCACAAGCTCGCCGCCACGAGTCGCGCCGACCTCGCGGGTCTCGCCGCCTCGGTGGGTCGCCTGCGGGCGCGCGCCAGCCGGCTCGACGCCTTGTCGGCGCGTCTCGGCACCCTGGCGGGCCTGCCGGCGGGCGCCGTGTCGCTCCCGGCGGCCTTCGACACCGCCCCGACGGCACCAAGCGCCGGACAGGGATGGACGATCGCGGGGCTCAGGGCCTTGTCGGAGCAGCTGAAGACGGAATTTGCGCAGCGTTCAGCCCAGCTTGCGGTGCTCGCCTCCATCCTGGCGGCCCACCGCGTCGCGTCGCGTATGACCCCGCGCGGCTGGCCCGTGCGCGGCGGCTGGATATCCTCGCCCTTCGGGCCCCGCCCCGACCCCTTCACCGGTCGACCGGGCTTCCATCCGGGTATCGACATCGCCGCGCCGCTTGGCACGCCGGTGCGCGCCATGGCCGCCGGGATCGTCATCTTCGCGGGCCGGGACGGGGGTTTCGGGCGGCTCGTGAAGATCTCGGTGGGTCACAGCGAGGTGACGATGTATGCCCATCTGAGCGCGCGCTACGTGCACGTGGGGGAGGTGATCCACAAGCACGAGCTCCTCGGGCGCGTGGGCGATACGGGCTATTCGACGGGCCCGCACCTGCATTTCGAGGTGACGGTCCACGGCGCGCCCATCAATCCGGCCCGTTTTCTGCGGCTTGCCGACCGGCGCTGAGCGGAAAAGTGTTCAAGTAGCCCCTCTTTTCGGCCATAATGCGACTTTTTCCGAGCCGTCCAGAGGGTTATGGCCGCGAACGTCCTAAGTAGATTCTTCAGTAGCCGAAACGAGCGCGTCGTCCGGCGCATGCGTCAGAAGGTGGCGTCGATCAACGCCCTGGAGCCCCGGTACGCGGCGCTTACGGATGACGAGCTGCGCCATCAAACCGCCGTGTTTCGCGAGCGGCTGGGCCGCGGCGAGCCCCTGGACGCCCTGCTTCCCGAGGCCTTTGCGGTGGTCCGGGAGGCGTCGCGCCGGGCGCTCGGCATGCGGCACTTCGACGTGCAGCTGATCGGCGGCATGGTGCTCCACGAGGGCAAGATCGCGGAGATGCGCACGGGCGAGGGCAAGACCCTCGTGGCGACCCTGGCCGCCTATCTGAACGCCCTGCCGGGGTCCGGCGTGCACGTAGTCACCGTGAACGACTACCTGGCCGCGCGCGATGCGGAATGGATGGGGCGGCTCTATCGCTTTCTCGGCCTGTCGGTCGGGACCATAGTCTCCTCGCTGGAGGGTCCGGCGCGCCGGGAGGCGTATAACGCCGACATCACCTACGGGACGAACAACGAGTTCGGCTTCGACTACCTGCGTGACAACATGGCCTTCAGCGCCGACGAGCGCGTCCAGCGCGTCCTGCATTACGCGATCGTAGACGAGGTCGACTCGATCCTCATCGACGAGGCGCGTACACCGCTCATCATCTCGGGCCCTACCGAAGAGAACACGGATCTCTACGTCAAGATCGACGCCATCGTGCCGCGCCTGAAGAAGCAGGAAGCAGCGGGCGGCCCCGGGGATTATTCGGTGGACGAGAAGGCAAAGCAGGTCTACCTCACCGAGGAGGGCCACGAGGCCGCCGAGCGCCTGCTGGCTCAGGCCGGCCTGCTCGCGGAGGGGGAAAGCCTCTATGACCTGGCCAACATGGGTCTTTTGCACCACCTGAACGCCGCGTTGAGGGCTCATGCCCTCTACCACCGCGAGGTGGACTACATCGTGGCCAACGGCGAGATCGTCATAGTCGACGAATTCACGGGGCGCATGATGACGGGGCGGCGCTGGTCCGATGGGCTCCACCAGGCGGTCGAGGCCAAGGAGCGGGTCCAGATCCAGAACGAAAACCAGACGCTCGCGTCGATCACTTTCCAGAACTACTTCCGCCTCTATGAGAAGCTTGCCGGAATGACCGGCACGGCCGACACCGAGGCCTTCGAGTTTCAGGAGATCTACAACCTCGAAGTCACGGTGATCCCGACGCATAGGGCCGCCATCCGCAAGGACCAGGGGGACCAGGTCTACAGGACCACCGCCGAGAAGCACGCGGCGATAGTCGCCGAGGTCGAGGGCTCCCACAAAAACGGGCAGCCGGTGCTGGTCGGGACGGCCTCCATCGAGAGTTCCGAAAGTCTGTCGGCGCTCTTGAAGGAGGCGCGCATCCCGCATGAGGTGTTGAACGCCAAACACCACGAGCGCGAGGCGCACATCATCGCTCAGGCGGGCCGCGAGGGCGCGGTGACGATCGCGACGAACATGGCGGGTCGCGGCACGGATATCGTGCTTGGGGGAAACCCGGAGGCCGAACTGCCGCCTGATGCCGACGAGGCGACGCGCAAGCGCACGCGCGAGGAATGGCAGGCAAGACATGACCGCGTCATCGAGGCGGGCGGGCTCAAGGTGATCGGGACCGAGCGCCATGAGTCGCGCCGCATCGATAATCAGCTGCGTGGCCGTTCGGGCCGCCAGGGCGATCCGGGCGAGACCCGCTTCTACCTCTGCCTCGAGGATAATCTGATGCGTATCTTCGGATCGGATCGGATCGCGGGCCTCATGGAGAAGCTCGGCATGGAGCAGGGCGATGCCATCGAGCACCCGTGGGTGACGAAGGCGATCGAGAATGCCCAGCGCAAGGTCGAGGCCCACAACTTCGACATCAGAAAGCAGCTGCTCGAGTATGACGACGTCGCGAACGATCAGCGCAAGGTGATCTACGAGCAGCGCAACAAGCTGCTCGCCGCCGAAGATGTGAGCGCGAGCGTCGCGGCGATCCACCGCGATGTGGTCGACGCCCTCATTAGCAGCCATGTGCCGCCGGACAGCTTCGAGGAGCAATGGGATATCGAGGGGCTGAAGGGGACGCTCGACCGCGAGCTGCGCCTCGAGCTCCCTGTCGATCGATGGCTGAAGGACGACACCAACCTGGACGAGGCGGGGCTGCGGGCGCGGATACTGGAGGAGGCCGAGAAGCGTTATCATGAAAAGGCCGAGGAGATCGGCGCGGAGACTATGCGCCATCTCGAAAAGGCCATCATGCTCCAGGTCCTCGATCTGCAATGGAAGGACCACCTCGCGGCGATGGATCATCTCCGCCAGGGGATCCAGCTGCGGGGCTACGCGCAAAAGAGCCCGCAGCAGGAGTACAAGCGCGAGGCCTTCGAGCTCTTCTCGCAGATGCTCGACCGCATAAAGCACGAGGTGATCACGACCATCGCCCAGGTGGAGATACAGGACGACAGCGACATCGCCGCAATCGATGAGCAGCGGCGCCAGCAGGGGATCACGTTCTACGATCACCCGAGCCTCGAGTCCGGGGAGGAGGGCGCGGATCTCGCCGTGCAGACGATCACGCGCAGCGGGCGCAAGGTCGGCCGCAACGACCCCTGTCCGTGCGGTTCCGGCAAGAAGTACAAGCAGTGCCACGGGCGTCTCGTTTAAGGAGCCATTATGGCCGTAGGAGTGAAAGCGATGCCGGCGCTCGGCGCAATCCGGGGCGTGCGGGTGGGGACGGTCGCCGCGGGCATTCGTAAGGCCGATCGGCGGGATCTCGTCGTCGTCCAGTGCGACCCGGGGACGACGGCTGCCGCGGTCTTTACCCAAAGCCATTTCGCGGCCGCGCCCGTGGTCGTGGCCAAGGAGCACCTGCGCCGCGGCGAGCCGCGCGCGCTTGTCATCAATACCGGTTTCGCGAATGCCGCGACGGGCGCCGCGGGTCTCGAGGATGCGCGCGCCTGCTGCGCGGCGGCGGCTCGGACCCTGGGGTGCCGCACCGAGCAGGTCTTGCCGTTCTCCACGGGGGTGATAGGCGAGCGCCTGCCGGTGGCGGCGGTGGTGGCCGGGATCCCCGCGGCTGTCGCCGCGGCCGTCGAGGGCGGGTGGGAGGACGCCGCGTTTGGCATCATGACCACCGACACCGTACCGAAGGCAAGCTTCCGCGAGGCGGACGTCGGCGGTGTCCGGGTGCGCCTGGTCGGCATCGCCAAGGGTTCGGGGATGATTCACCCGAACATGGCGACGATGCTGTCCTTCGTGGCGACCGACGTCGAGGCCCCGCGGCCCGTCTTGCAGGCGGCCCTGGAACGGGCCGTGAAGACCACATTCAACGCCATTTCCGTCGACGGAGATACCTCGACGAACGATGCCCTGGTCGTGCTCGCCACGGGCCGCTCGGGCGCCTCGCTTACGGCCGCCGAAGGTCCGGCATTCATGGCTTTTTGCGAGGTCCTGGAGGATCTCTGCGCCGAACTGGCGCAGGCCATCGTCCGTGACGGCGAGGGCGCGACCAAGTTCGTGCGTGTCGAGATCTCCGGCGCGGGCTCCGATGCGCAGGCGCGGGTCGTGGCCGATACCATCGCCACCTCCCCGCTCGTGAAGACCGCCCTCTTTGCAAGCGATCCCAATTGGGGCCGTATCCTCATGGCCGTGGGGCGCGCCCCCATCACGCTCGATGACGCCAACCGCGTGACCGTGCATTTGAACGGCGTGCGCGTGTTCCGCCAGGGCATGGTCGACCCCGATTACCGCGAAGAGATGGGTCAGAAGGCCCTGGCGCAAAACGAAATCGTGGTGGCCGTGGATCTCGGGCAGGGCGCGGGGCGCGCGGCCGTCCACACCTGCGATTTCTCCTATGATTATGTCCGCATCAACGGATCCTACCGGACCTGAGCGGGTCGTCGCCGGCCTCCTCCGGGATGACGGCGGGCGCGTGCTGGTCGCGCGGCGACCGGCAGGCAAGGCCTTCGCGGGGCTCTGGGAGTTCCCGGGCGGCAAGGTGCAGCCGGGCGAGGCGGATCATGACGCCTTGAGGCGCGAGCTTCATGAGGAGCTCGGCATCACGGTGGGCCGCGCGACGTTTTTGCCCCACTATCGCGCGGCGCCGCCCGTGGGCCTCGAGCTCGCATTCTGGCGCGTCGAGACCTACGCGGGCCTACCCGAGGGTCGCGAGGGCCAGGAGATTCGCTGGTGCCCGATCGACGCGCTCGGGGAGCTCCCCTTCCTGCCTGCCGACCGCCCCATTCTGGCGCGATTGCGTCTGCCCTCCCTTTATCTGGTGAGCGACATCGACGCCCTGGGCGAGGCGCTGTTCGAGGAGCGTCTCCTGCGCGTGGCGGCCCGCGAGCCCGTCTTGCTGCAACTGCGCGAGCCGTGGGCCGAACCGCGCCTGCGCGATTATGCGGCCTATCTAAGGCGGTTATTGGCCCCCTACGGCGGGCGCTGTGTCGTGAACGGCGACCCCAAGGAGGCGCTCGGGTGTGCCGACGGGATCCATCTGTCGGCGGCGCGGCTTGCGCGCCTCACCGCACGTCCGGCCTCTGCGGACGTGCTCGTCGGCGCCTCCTGCCACGACGCGCGGGAATTGCAAAAGGCCGACGCCCTCGGCTGCGATTTCGCCGTGCTCTCGCCCGTGAAGGCGACGCCGACCCACCCCGGGGCCACCCCGCTCGGCTGGGAGCGGTTTCGGCGCCTGGTCGCGGAGGTGTCGTTGCCGGTCTATGCCCTGGGGGGCATGACGCGCGCCGATCTCGGGGCGGCCGAGGCCCATCTCGCCCAGGGCGTGGCCGTGCGCAGCGCCATCTTCGGGAAAGAGGGCGCCTAAGGCCGGGCCCGGGCATCGCGCCCTTCGCGCGGGATGGCGGAGGGGCGGACGCCGCGCCCCCGGGAAGGCCCGACCTCCCCATTCACTCCCCGCCCCCGGTTTTCATGCCCCGGGCGTCCATGGCATCGGGGTCGGATCGGTGCCCCGAGGCCGCCTGACCGCCCGCGACAGCCGGCAGATGGAGCTGGGCGGCCTTGTTCGAGGCGCGATCCGGTATTCTTGAAGGGGCGGAGGCCTGCGCGTATCGTGACGCCATGATCCCCGTCACATCGAGTCTGTCGCTCTCCGAGGATGAGATCGAGGAGCGCTTCGTGCGTTCCCCGGGCCCCGGAGGGCAGAACGTGAACAAGGTCGCCACGGCCGTGCAGCTGCGCTTCCATGTGGCGAGCTCCGCGTCCCTGCCTTCGGGCGCGCGCGACCGGCTCTTGCTTTTGGCGCGGGGGCGTATCACGCGCGAGGGCTACCTCGTGATCCACGCCCATACCCACCGCACCCGCGAGTGCAACCGGCGCGAGGCCCGTAAACGGCTGGTCCACTGGATACAGCGGGCGCTCGAGATCCCCAAACGGCGTATCGCCACTCGTCCGACGGCCACGTCGCGTCGCCGCAGGCTCGACGACAAGCGCGCCCGCGGGCTTGCCAAGGACCGCCGCCGCGCGGTGGGCGTCGGCGACTAGCGCATCTGCCATGCGCCCTAGGGCCGCCCCTTCCCGCCGTCCCCGGGTTCCTTCAGGTCCTTGTCGAAATGGAAGCCTATGATCCGGTAGCCGCGCCGCATGTAGAAGGCGTGCGCCCGGTCGTTGGTCGCGTAGGCGTCGAGCACCGCCTTCTCGCAGCCCTCCCGGCGGGCGTAGCCTTCCACCCAGTCGAGCAGCGCCTGTCCGATCCCGCGGCCGCGCCACGACGGATCGACCACGACATTATCGATGTCCACGTAGCGTCCGCACCAGAAGCGTGTGCCAAACCACATGCCGGCCACGCCCACGCAGCGGTGCTCCACGAACGCCCCCGCGCAGCGGTAGCCGTTCCCCCGCATCTCGGCGAGCCGCCCGGCCAGCACGGCCGGCGGTGTACCGGGATTCAAAACCTCGATGAGCGGCATCATCACCGCAAGCTCGTTCTCGGCCAAGAGCCGGATGGAGGGCCCGCCCCCCGGGGGCGCGCGTCCCGCCTGGCCTCTTTCGTGTCGTGTCGCCAAATCACGGTCCTAGCGAGGGGCCCTATATAGGGTGTGCCCCGGTGTGCCCGGTGAGTTTACCGGGTCGCGCAAGCCCCGGCCACGGCCCGAGCCCGGTCGCCGCGGGCCGGGGGGCCGGGGGGCCGGACCCCGCGCCGTCGCGCGGGGCGCCATCGCCGTTCCCACTGAGAACCGGCGCTTCCTCCCATGGATCCCGGCCCGGGATGGCCACGAACGGGTTTTCCATCCGCCAAGCTGAGTAGCGTAGGTTCCCACCGGGATTTCCCAAGAGTTTGATTGTCCAGGGTATTTGTATCGGCACGATCCTTGCGCCTTGGAGAAGGCCGAGCGTGGCATCGGTCATCGCTGGGCGCTCATCATTCAACGCAGAGGAGATAGCAACCATGGCGACACTGAAAGAGGAATTGACGGCGCGCGCCGCAGTCTACGACAAGTGGGCCAAGCGGCGGCGTTATGGGGCCGATGGCCCGAATAACCGCAGGCTGTGGGTTCTGGCCTGCATGGACGAGCGCCTGCCCGTCGACGAGGCGCTTGGCATCCATGTCGACACCCCGGTCGGCGGCGGCGATGCGCATTGTTTCCGCAATGCGGGCGGGATCGTGACCGACGACGCCATCCGTTCGGCCATGCTGACCTGCCAGTTCTTCGGCACCCGCGAGATCGTGATCGTCCAGCACACGCAATGCGGGATGCTCTCGGCCAACGCCAAGGATCTCGAGAAGACCCTGCGGGAGCGCGGCGTGGATCCCGACAAGCTCACACTGGACCCCACTTTGCCGGAGCTCACCTTGGCGAAAGGCGCATTCGCCAAATGGATCGGCATGATGGACGATGTCGACGTGACCTGTCTAAAGACGGTGGAGGCCTTCCGGGCCCACCCCCTCATCCCCAAGGAGGTGACGATCAGCGGCTGGATCTGGGAAGTGGAGACACGTCGTCTCCGGGCCCCGCGCGCGGGCACGAGCGGGCGCGAGGGCACCGATGTCACGACGGCGGACTTCGGGGTCAAAGGCGCGCAGCCGGGGCGCTGGGCCTGATGCCGGTCGGGCGGGCGCATCCGCCCCTGCGCCCGCCACCCCTCCCTTCCCACCCGTCTTGGAGGCCCTCATGGCGCCGACCTACGATTACCGTTGTCCCGCATGCGATCATAGTCTCACCGTCCGGCACGCCGCGCACGCGCAAAGGCCCCGCTGCCCACGTTGCGCGGGCCCCTTGCGTGCGGTCGTGACGGCCGCGCCCGCCGTCCACGGGGCCATGGCCCGGGGCCGCGAGGCGGCGGTGCGCACGCTCGAACGCCCGGCGGCGTCCTGCCCGGCATGTCGAGGGCCTTGCGATCACCGCTAGGTGGATTGGGGTCCGCGCGCGAAAGCCCTTATACTTGGGTCCACGCCTCCTCCATGGCACGGCCCCGGGATGTGCAGGGTCGAGCCCCCAGCCCCGAGGACCCGCTTATGACCACCAAAGACCCGCTCGCGGACCTGAGCCCCTTGTCGTTTCTCCAGATGTTCGTGACGCAAAGCGTCAAGCTTTCCGGGCAGATCGGCGGCCGGTCCGTCGATGCCATCGAGTATCTGGGGCTCACCGCGAGCAGCTGCCTCGAGCTCCATGCGCGCCAATCCCTCGATCTTCCGGAAAGGCTCGATCACGAAGAATACGGACAGCTGATCGTGCACATAAAAAACGCGATCGGCGGGGAATTCCGGGCCGTTTCCGCGCCCCCGGGCGTCGTACGCGTGGAGAATCTCCGCTGTCCATTCGGTGCGCGTGTGCAGGACGCCCCGGAGCTGTGTCGCACCACCGCGTCGGTCTTCGGGGGCATCGCCGCCCGCAATTTCGGTTATGCGAAGGTTGAGCTGAAAAGGCGCATCGCGTTGCGGGACGTATGCTGTGAGGTCTGCATCTACACGGATCGGGAAGCCGCCGAGGGTCAGGCGGGCGATGAGTATGTGAGCGAGGGCAAGGAAGTCGTTTCGCACCAGGCCCTGCGAGACATAAGCGTACGCGTCGCCGAACGGATGGCGCGAGCCTTGTGTCCGGCGGAGCGCGCGGGGCGCCCCCGCAAGCCGCCCGTGATCGTCGCCGAATCGCGCCCCATGCGCGAGATCCTGAAGGCGGTGGAACTGGTGGCGCCCACCCGATCGAGCGTCCTCATCAGCGGCGAGACCGGAGTCGGCAAGGAGATCATAGCGCGCGCCCTGCACGCCTTGAGCCCGCGCGCCGCCCGCCCCTTTCTGGCGGTCAACTGCGGCGCCGTACCCCAGGACCTGATCGAGACTACGCTCTTCGGTCACGAAAAGGGGGCCTTCACGGGCGCCCAGAATCTGCACCATGGCCTGTTCGAGCGCGCCCATCAAGGAACCTTGTTTCTAGACGAGATCGACAGCCTGCCGCTCCTTGCACAGGCCAAGCTGTTACGCGTCTTGCAGGAGGGCGAGTTCGAGCGGGTGGGCGGCCGGGAGGCGCGCCAGGTCGACGTCCGCGTCGTGGCCGCCGCAAACAGGTCCATAGAGTCCCTGGTCGCCGCGGGGCTTTTTCGAAGCGATCTCTATTACCGGCTGAATGTCGTGCCCATAGGCGTTCCCCCATTGCGGGAGCGCCCGGAAGACGTGACCGGCCTCGTCCACCATCTGCTCGGGGCCA